>DCDD01000117.1 GCA_002316235.1 Bacteroidales bacterium UBA1064 | reverse complement strand
CTGACAAGTTCCGCCGGTAGGCGGACAGGTCTTTGAATTTTGAATTCTTTATCCTTCTCACATCTGCAAAATAGATACAAAAAATCCCGGTTTCCCGGGATTTTTACTTGCTGGTCCGAACTAGCCAAGTTTTGCATTGATTTTATCAACGCTATCCTTTGCATCGCCGTAAAGCATGCTCACGTTTTCCTTGTAGAAAAGTGGGTTTTCCACCCCGGCATACCCAACAGCCATGGAACGCTTCATAACAATCACTCTTTTGGCTTTCCAAACCTCCACCACGGGCATTCCGTAAATCGGGCTTGATGGGTCTTCCTGAGCTCCGGGGTTCACCGTATCGTTAGCTCCAACCACCATGGCTACATCTGTTTCGGGAAGTTCCGGGTTAACCTCGTCCATCTCCAGCACGATATCGTAGGGCACGTTGGCCTCGGCAAGAAGAACGTTCATGTGACCCGGAAGCCTTCCGGCAACCGGGTGAATGCCAAATTTAACCGATTTGCCCTGACTTCGAAGTTTTTCCACCATGTCGTGTATAGGATATTGTGCCTTTGCCACAGCCATGCCGTATCCGGGAACAATTACAACAGATTGAGCCTCTTTTAGCCACTCTGCCGCCTCATCGTGCGTCATCGAGTTAACCTTACCCTCCAGCTTTCTACCGGTTTTTACCTCCTGGCCAAAGCCTCCGGAAATAACCGCAAAAAACGACCTGTTCATGGCCCTGCACATGATAATGGAAAGGATAGCCCCCGAGCTGCCCACCAGCGCCCCTGTAACTATCAGCAAATCGTTGCCCAGCATAAAACCCGAAGCAGCAGCGGTCCATCCCGAAAGCGAGTTGAGCATAGAAATTACTACCGGCATGTCAGCACCTCCAATTGCCATAACCAGCATTACTCCAAAAAATGCTGCAATAACGGTCATGGCAATAAGGAACGGCATACCATGAGTGCCACCCTGGCCAACAAACATAACGCCCAAGACTACTGAAGCCAACAAAAGAACTACATTAACCACATCCTTTCCTTTAAATACAAGAGGTTTACTGGTAATATTTTCCGTTAACTTCCCCCAGGCAATAATTGAACCGGTGAAGGTGATGGCCCCGATAAATATTCCCACAAAAATTTCCACCATGTGGATAGCCCTCTCGGCGCCAGCCATGCTAACGGTTTTGGGGTCTATGAATGAGCTAAAACCCACCAGAACGGCAGCTAGTCCAACAAAACTATGCAAAAGGGCAATCAGCTGGGGCATGGCCGTCATCTGCACCTTGCGGGCAACAATAACGCCAATAACCGAAGCAACTACCATGGCAACAATAATGTAAACGTAGCCTTGAATATTACCGCCGAACAGGGTGGCACACAGGGCAATTGCCATGCCCACAATGCCATAAATTACACCCTTTTTGGCCGATTCCTGTGACGATAACCCCGACAAGCTTAGAATGAAAAGAATTGAGGCGAAAAGGTAGGCTGCTATTTGAATATTGGTTGAAATCATACTCCGTTTACTTTTTAAACATTTTCAACATCCTATAGGTAACCGTAAAACCGCCAACAATGTTGATGAAGGCAATCAGTATGGCTATGAATGCCATAATGGTTCTAGGGTCAGAAAAATCGTTCTGTATTTGCAGCAAACCGCCTATGATAATGATACCACTAATGGCGTTGGTAACCGACATCAACGGGGTATGCAGGGCATGGGTAACGTTCCATATAACATTCCAGCCAACAAAAACAGCCAGAACAAAAGCGGTGATATGCCCCATGAAATCAGCAGGTGCAACCTTTCCCAGGAGGAATAATAAGGCTCCGACAACGGCAAGCCAAATGACGTTGGAAATCAGCGCTTTTTTAACTTTTCCGGCCTTTTTGGCAGCTTCCTCCTCAGGGGAAGGCTTACCAGCTTCGGTCTTTTTGGCTTGTGCGCTAACCGCCAGCGGCTCAGGAGGCCAGTTTACCTTGCCATTGTAAGTAACCATTGCCCGCTTGATGACGTCGTCGTTCATGTCTATCCTGAAATTTTCCGCTTTTCCCATATCGTCGAGCAGGTTACACAGGTTGTTGCCATATAGGAAGCTGGCCTGGGTGGGAAGGGTATCAACCCTTCCGGCAATCACCACACCGTTTGGAGTTGTGTAAACCTCATCCTTTTTGGTTAGCACGCAGTTACCACCTGTAGGAGCCGCCAGATCAATAATAACCGAGCCCGGCTTCATAGCCATAACATGTTCCTCAAGCAGCAGCTTTGGAGCGGCCTTCCCTGGTATTTGCGCAGTAGTGATGATGATATCAACTTCAGCAGCTTGCCTCTTAAACAGCGCCATTTCGGCATCAATATAAGCCTGGCTCATCTCCTTGCTATAGCCCGAAGCAGTGGAGCCATCCTCGTCAATCTCAACCGTTATGAATTGTGCTCCCATGGACTGAATTTGCTCTCTGGCCTCCTTACGCGTATCGAATGCCCTAACAATTGCTCCAAGCGATTTTGCCGTGCCAATAGCTGCCAGGCCCGCAACTCCAGTTCCGATAACCAGCACTTTGGCAGGCTCAACCTTCCCTGCAGCGGTAATCTGGCCGTTTAAAAACCGTCCAAAATAGTTAGCGGCTTCAACTACAGCTCTGTATCCCGAAATGTTGGCCATAGACGATAGCACATCCATTTTCTGTGCCCTCGAAATTCTAGGGATGGCATCCATGGCTATAGCATTGATACCTGCCTCGGCAAGCTTGCCCAGTAGGGGCAAATTTTGAGCGGGAAACAGGTAGCTTAATAGCAATGTGCCACGCTTCATCAAACCAACCTCGGCTTCGGTAGGCGGTTGAACCTTTAGTATTATATCCGAGGATGAGTACAACTCTTGAGCCGAAGAGACAACCTCAGCACCCGTCGCTACATACTCCTCGTCCGAGAACTTGGCCCGGACACCACATCCGGACTCTACTAACACCTCAAAACCCTGCTTTTTCAATCTAACCACGGTTTTGGGAGTAGCGGCAACCCTTAGCTCATGTTGAAGTAATTCTTTAGGAATTCCTACATTCATATCTTGTAAAATTTAATGTCGGTCTCTACAAACATCATCTATTTACTGTATTTTAAAAGAATTTAACGGGACATAATGTTCGCATTAAGCTTCATGTTTCATATTACTCCCGTTAACACATTGCTTTTGCAACCTGCCACCCATCATTTATCTGTTTTCCTAACCATTAGCAACCGTAGGAAGATCAACTAAATGATCTGCTCAACTTAACTATCTCCATAAATAAAGAATAATTACAAGTTGGCACTTCGGGTTTAAAAATTTGATGAGTGCATTTTTCTGCCAAATGTAAGTGGTAATTTTGAAAAGGAATATGACATAAGCTAGCAAGTTGCATCAAAATGGTAAAGAAAGATTAACCCCACTCTCCTGAATATCAAGTTTAGGCACGCTATCGCCAAAAGATGCGATTTTAACCAAATGGGTGAAAAACTTTCTACACAGCACCTTGGGCTATCATAGAATCGGCTACCTTCACAAATCCGCCAATATTGGCGCCATTCACATAGTTAATAAAACCATCATCTGCTTTACCGTATTTCATACAGGTCTCGTGAATGTTGGACATGATAAGGCGGAGGCGGTTGTCAACCTCTTCACGGGTCCATGAAAGGCGAAGTGCATTTTGTGACATTTCGAGTCCTGAAGTAGCTACTCCACCAGCATTGGCAGCTTTGCCAGGGCCAAAAAGAATTTTGGCATTCAGGAAAACCTCTATAGCCTCTGGTGTCGAAGGCATATTTGCACCCTCCGAAACACACATACAGCCATTTCGAACCAGCGTTTTTGCCTCTTCCCCATTAATTTCGTTCTGGGTTGCGGAGGGTAGTGCAATGTCGCACTTTATACTCCATGGACGTTCGGCGGGGTAGTACTCGCATTTATACTTGTCAGCATACTCCTTGATACGCCCCCTCTTATCGTTTTTAAGCCATTTTACATACGCCAACTTTTCAGTGTTAATGCCTTCTGAATCATAGATGAATCCATCGGAATCGGAAAGGGTTACCACTTTCCCTCCTAGTTCAACTGCCTTCTCAACTGTAAATTGAGCCACATTGCCCGAACCTGAAACCGTAACAATTTTACCCTCAATGCTTTGGCCGCGAGTTTTCAGCATCTCCTGTGCAAAATACACGTTGCCATAACCGGTCGCTTCGGGGCGAATTAACGACCCTCCCCACTTCAACCCCTTGCCTGTAAGCACACCCGTAAACTCGTTTACTATACGTTTGTACTGCCCAAACAGGTATCCAATCTCCCGGCCCCCAACTCCTATATCTCCGGCAGGAACATCGGTATTGGGCCCAATATGCCGGTAAAGTTCCGTCATAAAGCTTTGGCAAAAGCGCATAACCTCCTTATCGCTTTTTCCTTTGGGATCGAAGTCAGATCCCCCCTTCCCTCCTCCCATGGGTAGTGAGGTGAGGCTATTCTTAAACACCTGCTCGAATGCCAGAAATTTAAGAATACTCAGGTTGACTGTTGGGTGAAAGCGTAATCCCCCCTTGTATGGGCCAATGGCACTGTTCATCTCTATTCTGTAGCCTCGGTTTATCTGAAGGTTACCCCTGTCGTCTATCCAGGGTACACGAAAAATAATCACCCTTTCGGGTTCGGTAATGCGTTCCAAGATCTTTTCGTCCGAGTATATCGGATTCTCGTCTATAAAAGGCATTAAGCTCTCAACGACTTCCCTAACGGCCTGATGAAATTCCGTTTCGCCGGGGTTTTTTGCAGTAAGGCTTGCCATAAAAGCGTTCACCTTTTCCTGAAGTGCAATGTTTTTCATAGTCAATAGGTTTAAATTGGTTAGGTTGTTTTTGAGCAATTTAATGTAAAAAAAAGCCCAACGGGATATTTTTTATTGTATTTTTTTGATATTTTTTAAATTAATAATCAACTCACACAATTATACTTAAGCCATAGGTTTTATGGAATCAATAATATTATTGGAAGTCTTGTAGCATCAAGGTAGAGTTTTCCAACAAGTTAAAGTTTTACATAAAAGACTGTTAACTATTTTTGCTACCTTAGCTGGGAGTATAACAAAACTAAAAGTCAAGCAAAATGGAAAAGAGCGTTAAGGGAACCGAAACCGAAAAAAATCTCCTGAAGGCCTTTGCAGGAGAATCGCAGGCAAAAAACCGTTACACCTTTTTCTCAAAGGTTGCCAAGGAGGAAGGCTTTGAGCAGATAGCCGAAATTTTTATGACTACAGCCCTACAAGAGGAGCAGCACGCCAAGCAATTCTTCAGATTCCTTGAGGGGGGCATGGTTGAGATTACCGCCTCATACCCTGCTGGTGTTATTGGAACAACCGCCGAAAACCTTAAGGCAGCAGCCATGGGTGAACATGAGGAATGGTCGGAGCTCTACCCCCATTTTGCAGATATTGCCGAAAAGGAAGGTTTTACGAGAATTGCCACAGCCTTCAAAATGGTTGCAAAGGTAGAAGTGGAACACGAAAAGCGCTACAAAAGGCTTCTCGAAAAGGTTGAAAAAGACAAAGTTTTTGAACGCGACGAAGAAATTGAGTGGGTGTGCCGGAAGTGCGGGTACGTTCATAAGGGGAAAAAGCCACCCAAGAACTGCCCGGTGTGTCAGCATCCTCAGGCATACTTTGAGGAAAAGGCAAACAACTACTAAGCAGTCCTTGCATCTTCATGGCCGGTTTACCCACCGGCCATTCTTTTTCCATTGACCTTAAGCCTGCAACATTTTTGTAACTTTGCAGCAGGTTACAGTTGGTTTTTTAATCCTTGTTTTTTACCTCTACATAAAAGGAAAATAATGTAATGCAGGGCATTTACCCCGACAGCTTTGAGCAAAAAGTGGGATTTGACAGGGTAAGGGAG
>DCDD01000173.1 GCA_002316235.1 Bacteroidales bacterium UBA1064 | reverse complement strand
AATCGTTACAGCCCGGGTTGGCCAGGCTGGTTGAGTACATAGAGGACAACCGCTCAATGTTCAACACAACCACGGCGCTACGTTCCAATCTGAATAGGCTCTACATAGTCAATGAGATACGAAGGTACATCAAGGAGATTCAGGCAGAGGATAACGTCATGGTGCTAGCCGATAGCGGACCATTGCTTCGTGAGTTTATTGGGGAGAACGACGCACCGTTTGTTTATGAGAAAATCGGTACCCGCTACGATAGCTTTATGCTCGATGAGTTTCAGGATACCTCGGTTATTCAGTGGCAAAACTTTAAACCTCTGGTTGGCAATAGCTTGGCTCAGGATGGTTTTAGCATGGTGGTTGGCGATGTGAAGCAGGCAATTTACCGCTGGCGTAACAGCGATTGGCGAATACTGGCCTCGCAGCTTGAGGAAGACTTTGAGGTGGAACCCCGCAATTTGTCCGTAAACTTTCGCAGTCTTCCCGGGATTGTGAACTTTAACAACCAATTCTTTGGTAAAGCTGCAACATGGTTGAAGGGTTGGGTTAATCGGCTCTTTGAGGATAATCCTCCCGAAGACCTTTTGAAAGTAGTCGAAAAGCTGTATGGAGGTGCAGCACAGGAAAGCAAATTTCATGAAGCCGTAGGTGGACTTGTGGAGGTATCGTGCTTACAGAATATTAAAGCAGGTAGGTATGATGAGTTTCTAAAACGCAAGTTCTCAATGCTGATACCCGACATCTTGAAACGTGGGTACAGACCCGGAGATGTAGCCATCCTGGTTAGGAAACGCAGCGAGGGCAAAAAGATTGCCGATATGTTGCTATCGCTCAAAAACGAAAATCCTGAATGGGCGGACTCCTTTAACCTGGTAAGCCAGGATGCCCTGCTACTCGACTCATCACATGCTATTAGGCTCTTTATTTCGGCCCTTAAGCTTATATTAAACACCAACGATGGCGTGTCAAGGGGCGTTTTCTGCAAGGAGAGCATGGTGGTAGCTAAAATTTCAACCAGCTGGGAGCATACCTTCGTTGGAAGCGATATTGATGACGAGATTGCCTGGCTTACTGGCCTTAGAAATCTTCCACTTTCAACCATTTTTGAGGAGGTTTTACTTCGCTATAACTTGCAGGAGTTGAAGCAGGAGTTGCCCTATATAGCCCTGCTCAACGAGCAGATTTTGAACTACTCTCACGGGAACTTGGCTTCAGTTGCTGGCTTCCTGGAGTGGTGGGATGACCGTGGACACGAGGTTTCCCTCTCGCTTCCCGACTCGGCTGATGCAATCAACATTTTAACTTTTCATAAGTCCAAGGGGCTTGAGTTTCCGGTTGTGATTATCCCCTACGCCAGCAATAGCATCTTTAAGAACGACAAGGAAAAAGCATTATGGGTGTCGTCTGCTACTGAACCATACTGCGATTACCCGAAATTCCTGATAGGCATGGCCGACTACCTTAAGGATAGCGATTTCAGAGACGACTACCTTGCCGAGAAGTTTCAAACCATGGTGGATAACCTAAACCTGCTCTACGTAGCCTTTACAAGACCTCAGAACGAACTTTACGTCATGCTTAGCCACCAGGCTGATGAACCCAAAACGGTGCAGGATACCGGAGACATCATTCTTTCCATTGTTAAAGATATGGATGCCCCTGAATTTACCGATGACAGGTTTGCCGATATTTCAGCATTAGCTGTTTACCAGTTTGGGCTGGTTGCTCCAATACCAAAAACATCCGAGAGTAAGGTAGAGAATCGCCCCGATGTTTGGCTGATGGAGCAGTACCCTGTTGGAAAAAAAATTCCTTCCCTGGCAGGACACCTTGAGGCATCCGATTTTTTTAAGGATGAAGAATTAACCGTTACCTCAGGAGTAGAGCACGGGAGAATTATGCACCGCCTGTTTTCAATGATCAGGGGAATAGGTGATGTGAGCATGGCCGTCAGCCGACTTGTTGCAGAAGGCCTGATTTCTCTCCAGCAAGCTCCTGCGTTGGAACAGCATGTCAGCGAAGCTATTCAGAATGATGCTGTAGCTGACTGGTTTTCAGAAAAATGGCAAGAGTTGAAAGTTGAGGCTTCCATCCTCACCCCAACCGGGCAAACCTATCGCCCCGACCGGGTGATGGTTAGCAATGGCCATGCCGTGGTAGTTGACTTTAAATTTGGCGAGCAGCAGAATGCCCACAAGAAGCAGGTGGCAGGGTATTCGGAACTCCTGTCGCAAATGGGTTATACCAATGTAACAGGTTACCTTTGGTACTTCGATTCCGGTTCCATAGTCCGGGTGTAAAAGCTAACTGCTGGCAGCTCACTGCCACTTTTATGCTGAAGCAATTGAGAACCCCGCTACAAACGTGAAATTTGTAGCAAAAGTACAATTTATTGAACCCGGAGCTCGTTTGAAAAATTGACTATCTTTGCTCGTAGAGTTTTTTCCGGAATTTATAAATTGATTGGGGGATGAAAAGAATTACAGCTATAATGGTCGTGTTTTTACTGGCAGCTCTAGGTTTGGCTGACCAGGCGCAAGCGCAGCGATACCGCAAAAAGGAAATTTCGCTAATCTCATTCAAGCTATACGTTGACCCCGACTATCGGGCAAAACTTGAAAGTTATAGCAACCTGTTCCCCGAGCCTCAGGCTAGCAGTAAGGTAAACAAGATTGACAACCTTATACTTTACACTTCGTGGGATATAATAAAAAGAAGGCTCGAGGGTGAGGTTGGTATGATTATACTTCCCATAGATGCCTATGGTGATAAGTTTTCCTACGATATGTACGGATTTCCGGATATTAGTATAAATAAAGCCCTTTCAAAGGGAAGATCAAAGTACTATATTAAGCTAGATTTGGAATTAGTTCCGGAGCATTCTGCTAAGTACACCACCCAAAATCACGTTGATTCTGCTAGGAAAATCGTTCAGCTTAAAGAGGATGAGATTAAACCAAAAGTAGTTGCAAAGCTTACCATATACTCCGATAAGGGAGTTATACCGGTGGCAAATTGTGTTGGGGAGGCTACAACAAAAAGCATTATTACCCTTAGTAGCTCCTTTTTCGACGGCGTGGTGAACAGCAGCATCAATCCTTCTGCTGAAACGCTTTACAACTTGATTGATAAGGCCTCGCAGCAGCTGATCATCAGCGTTTACGAGAACAAGTGATGGTAAAGCTCTTCAACAAAAATCCGTTGAGCGTAGTTGGTGTAATGTCTGGAACCTCGCTCGATGGTTTGGATATTTGCCTAGCTCATTTCGAAAAAAAGTCAGATTCGTGGGCCTACACCATTGAAGCAGCCAATACTGTCCCTTATAGTGCTGAAGTAAAAATCAAGCTAAGTGATATTGAAAAGCTGACAGCGTGGGAAATATCAAAGCTCGATTACGATTATGGCCACTTTATTGGGAAGGAGGTTTTTAGTTTCCTGAAGCAAATAAACCGCCATGCCGATGTGGTTGCCTCGCATGGGCATACTGCTTTTCACAATCCTGGCATGGGCTATACCTTTCAAATTGGCAAGGGTGCTGCTATAGTTGCAGAAACGGGCATTCCGTGCATTTCCGATTTTCGCGCTGCTGACATTTGTCGAAATGGACAGGGTGCACCCCTTGTTCCCATTGGTGATAAGCTGCTTTTCACCAGTTATGACATCTGCCTGAACCTTGGAGGAATAGCCAACATAAGCTTCGACAATGTTGACAACGAAAGGGTGGCCTGCGACGTTGCACCATGCAACATGCTGCTCAACTTCCTTTCGCTCCAGCTGGGAATGGAGTATGATGCTTATGGCAATGCTGGTGCAAAAGGGATGGTTAACCATGACCTGCTCAACCGGCTTAATGAGCTGGAGTTTTACGGGTTGCTCGGGCCGAAATCACTCGGTAGGGAGTGGTTTGAGCAAAAGGTAGTTCCTGTTTTTGCAAGCTGCAATGCATCCCTTCAGGATAAGCTACGTACAGCCTACGAGCATATTGCCATTCAGATTTCTAAATCAACAGCAGAAATTAGTCCAGGTGCTATGCTGGTTACCGGCGGTGGCGCCAGGAATAGATTTCTTGTGCAGCTCATTACAGAAAAAGTGAAACATCGCGTGGTAGTTCCAGAAAACATGCTGGTTGATTTTAAGGAAGCTTTGATTTTTGCCTTTCTTGCAGCCCTTTTCCTTAACGGTACCCCTTCGGCGCTTGCCTCATCAACCGGTGCTACTGCCGATTCCATTTCCGGATGTCTATACCTATAATTCTGATGGTGAAGAATATGGTTGATTAAACCTTCATCCTGCAGAAAAATCGAAATAAATGCTAGGTTTGCAATTTGCTAATTCTTAAAATGACAAGCTATGAGAAAACTTGCTGTTCAAATTTTTACTCTGGTATCCTTTGCTTTTCTTGCTGATACGGGGTGGGCGTGCACTAACTTTTTGGTAACCAGGGGTGCCTCAACTGACGGGTCAACCTTTATTACCTACTCTGCCGATTCCCACTACCTGTTTGGCGAGCTTTACTTCCGTCCTGCGGCCGATTACCCTGCAGGCACAATGATGAAAATATACGAGTGGGACACCGGTAAGTATTTGGGTGAAATTCCCCAGGTTGGCCACACCTACTCGGTGGTAGGAAACATGAACGAGCATCAGGTATCCATTGGTGAAACCACCTACGGGGGGCGCCTGGAGCTTCAGGACAGCACAGCATTAATCGACTATGGGTCGCTGATGTACATTGCCCTGCAACGTTCCAAGAGCGCTCGTGAGGCCATCAAGGTTATGGCAGAGCTGGTGGAGCAGTACGGGTACTACAGCGAGGGGGAATCGTTCTCTGTGGCTGATAAAAATGAGGTATGGATTTTTGAAATGATTGGAAAGGGGACTAACCTGAAGGTTGACAAGAAAACAAAGAAATCCTACAATGCCGATAAGGGAGCTGTTTGGGTAGCCATTCGTATTCCCGACGGCTACATCTCGGGACATGCCAACCAGGCCCGCATCACTACCTTCCCTCAAGAAAATCTGAAAAATTCTATAAGCTCCAGGAACCTTGACAAGATTTTCGATCCGGGTGTTGAGGTGGTTTACTCTTCTGATGTCATTGACTTCGCCCGTACCAAGGGATACTATACCGGCACAAATGAGGATTTTAGCTTTTCCGATACCTATGCTCCGCTCGATTTTGGTGCTGCCCGTGCTTGCGAGATTCGGGTATGGTCGTTTTTTAAGGAGGTAAACCAGTCCATGTGGGATTACTTCGACTATGCCAAAGGGCATAACCTAAAACATCGTATGCCGCTCTACATCAAGCCCGAAAGGAAGATTTCCGTTAAGGACATGATGAACTTCATGCGCGACCACCTGGAGGGAACGGAGCTCGACATGCGGAAGGATCCTGGAGCTGGCCCTCATGCCATGCCATATCGCTGGCGTCCTATGGAGTGGAAATACGAGGGTAAGGAGTACGTTAACGAACGCGCAACCGCCACCCAGCAAACTGGCTTCTCGTTTGTTGCACAGGCTCGGAACTGGCTGCCCGACCCAATTGGCGGTATTTTCTGGTTCAGTGTTGACGATGTGGCCTCAACCGTTTATTTCCCGGCATACTGCGGTATAACAGCTGTTCCCGAATCGTACGCCGAGGGTAAGGGCGACATGCTCACCTACTGCGACCATTGTGCTTTCTGGACTTTTAATAAGGTTTCCAACTTCGCCTACCTTAGGTACGACCTGATGAGCCAGGATATTAAAAAGGTGCAGGACGAGCTGGAGGGCAGGTTCATTAGCAACACCCAGGTTGTAGATGCTACCGCTCTTAAGCTCTACGAGCAAAACCAACCCGAGGCAATCAGGTTCCTTACCGACTACTCCGTTAATACTGGCGACTACGTTGTTACGCGTTGGGAAAAGCTTTTCCAGTTCCTGCTGCTGAAGTTCATGGATGGGAATGTGAAGCAGGTTGACGAGAATGGTCAGTTTATTTACAACGAGTACCACCAGTGTCCAGCACGGGTAAGCAATCCTGAATACCCCGACTGGTGGAAGAAAGCAGTAATTGATGCTACCGGCGATAAACTTCTTGTACCTGAAAACAAAGGGGGGCACTAGTATTATTGAGCCACCTAGCTATGCGGAGGAAAATTTTTCCTCCGCATTTTCTTTCCCCTCAAATGCACATTTTTACCGGTTGACAAAAAGGTCGCGTTAGATGTTTTTGATGTTGGCTATCTTTCGGATGAGCCTGGTTGAAATAGTTGAGGGCAAGCGTTTACTCCCCTTATCATCCCCGCTAGCGGTTTGCCTACTCAGGGGTGTTTCAACATATGGTTCATGAAAAAAATCAAATTATTGGCTTTAATTTACCTGTTTATTAATATTAATTTTCTAAATTTGCGCCCAATTTGAAGTGTAATCTCTTGCCAGGACATGGGTGCCGGTAATATTGCATTTCCCAGTTATACTTAAAAATCAAACTAAAATGGACCTCATTAAAGTTGCAGAAGAGTCATTTGCCTCTAAAAAGGAGCATCCTTCCTTTAAGAGTGGTGATACCGTTGTAGTTCACTACAAAATTGTTGAGGGTAGCAAGGAGCGAATTCAGAATTACAGGGGCGTCGTAATTCAGAGAAGAGGCGTGGGGGCAACCGAAACCTTTACCGTAAGAAAGATTTCAGGTGGTGTAGGTGTTGAAAGGATTTTTCCGCTTAACTCCCCATTTATCGAAAAAATTGAAGTGGCTAAGGAGGGAAAAGTTCGCAGAGCCCGAATATACTACCTGCGCAACCTCACGGGTAAAAAGGCACGCATTAAGGAGAAAAAACGCAAGCTCGATATTGGAGAGTAAGCTGATAAAATCCCCTTTAAGTTGGGGATTTTTTATTAACCACCCATGCTTAAACCAATTTAATAGCTCCCATATCCCTTCTGAATATCAGTTTGGGTTTAATGCGCAATTTGTTGTAGGCAGGCGTTTGCAAGTGGTTGCCTTTATTGTTTTGATAATTGCCTGATTTGTAGTTAAATCAGCCGGTTAACGCTTTGGTAAGGAGTAAATTTTACTGGTTGAAATGACGGTTTTTTATTTTTTTTCAGCAGGAAATGGTTGCATGGTATGGAAATATTGAATAATTTTGCACTTGAAACACAAGGCCCCGTAGCTTAACTGAATAGAGCATCTGACTACGGATCAGAAGGTTGGGGGTTTGAATCCCTCCGGGACCACTTAATAAAAAGCGAATCAGCAATGGTTCGCT
>DCDD01000162.1 GCA_002316235.1 Bacteroidales bacterium UBA1064 | reverse complement strand
GGCGGAGAGCTCGGCGAAGCCAATAAAATATTGGTGTTCCATCCGAACGTTAACGAGTGCTTAAGGCGAAATCGTAAGTTATTGTCAATTAATAATATTAGATTTTATACGGATGAAAACAATGAACAAAGACATAACTAAGCCCATATACCATAAGGGTTTCATTGATAATTTGTACGTTCTGTCAAATCTAAATTAGGTGCATTTGGGAAGAGAGGTAACCACCCAATAATTTACTGTATATGGCCTCAGCCATTATGAGAAAGCGCATAACAGACCCTCTTGCTCCCACACGACGGAAGTCCAGCGGCAGCAAGGGAGTTTACCTGACGAATTTTGGAAGCTACGCCTATTATCGGTACCGACCAGCTTCTCTGTATATGGTTCTTTGCTGCCGTTGTCTGGCAGGGGTTACCCCCCCAAATTTGCTTAAATGTATGGTAATGGTTAACTTTATTGCCCACCTCAGGTAGGGCTAATGATACCGTTATGAGGTAAGTTTTGGGTAACATTTTGTGTACGTATAGCTAGGTAGCGTGGCTAAAAGGTTAACACGACGTGAGTTTATCAGGGACAGCCTGCTGGCAGCGGGAGGTTTATATCTTACCCGTTTTACAAGTCTAAGGGCAACGGCTGCCGGCAACCAAAAGCCATGGAAATGGAGCAGGGAGGCTATGTTTTACACGCTAACCCCACGGGGTGCGAGGTGTGAAATATGCCCTAACGAGTGCACTATTCGTCCCGGGGAATCGGGCGACTGTCGCAACAGGGAGAACACCAACGGCAAGCTTTACTCCATTGCCTATGGCAACCCCTGCTCGGTTCATGTGGACCCTATCGAGAAAAAGCCCCTTTACCACTTTCTGCCCGGTTCGCAGTCCTTCTCAATTGCTACTGCCGGATGCAACTTTGCCTGTATGAACTGCCAGAACTGGGAAATTTCACAAACAAGCCCCCGAAAAACCCGAAATATTGAACTCTTCCCCGAGCAGGTGGTGGAGCAATGCCTGTCGTCTGGCTCCCAGTCCATTGCCTACACCTACTCCGAGCCCACCTCATTTTACGAGTACATGTTCGACACCGCTGTAATCGCCCACCGGCGGGGGGTAAGAAACGTGCTTGTTTCCAACGGATACATAAACGATAGGCCGCTACGCACGCTTGCACCCTACCTCGACGCTGCCAACATCGACCTGAAATCGTTCAGCAACGACATTTACCTGAAGCTTTCGGCGGGAACGCTTCAACCGGTGCTGAACACCTTGAAAACTCTTAACGAAATTGGCGTCTGGCTCGAAATTACCAACCTGGTGATCCCGTCGTGGACCGACGATATGGACATGATCAGGCGGATGTGCGGCTGGCTCGTTGAAAATGGATTTTCGGAAAACCCGCTTCATTTCAGCCGGTTTTTTCCGCTTTACAAGCTCACCCAGCTTCCTCAAACCCCTGTTTCAACGCTGATAAGGGCCAGGGATATTGCCCTGAAGGCGGGGTTAAAGCATGTTTACATTGGCAATGTTCCCAGCATGGATGCCTCAAACACTACCTGCCCAAATTGCGGCAAGGTTGTTTTGGAGCGCAGGGGGTTTTCCATTTACAGCATCAACCTTAAAAACGGGAAGTGCGCTTACTGCGGCTCAATGGTGAAAGGTGTGTGGGAGTGAACATCCATTGCATTTCCCAATCGGAAGTAGCTGCCTTTGAGCGGTGGTTTATTGATAGTTGCCGGAAGGTTTGTTATAAACAGCCTTGAGCTGGAGTATGGGTTTAAACTTGAGGCTGAGTGTCAGTGTGGTGTTATGCTGGCGGAATTTTTCTAAATCGTCCTAAGTGTACTTGGGGATGCATTTTGATCCTGTTGAGGGGAGCAGCTTATGTTTTCGTTCATCCATTTATCATCAATATATAACAAGATACCATCATTTTAAAACCTGAAGTAGATGAACGGCTGAAGCTCTGCTGAATTGAGCTGGAGGATGAGCAGCACAGCCATAACAGTAATCAGTAGTTTTACGAGAACTGTAGTTTCGATGAACCAACCCCTTACCCCTTCGCTTACCCTGAACGGCAGCCAATGAATGGCAAAGCCTGCAAGCATCAGGGCAAATGGTTTGGCATAGGATACCAGCATCTGCGGAATGGAGGGGGTGCCAAACCGGGTGAATATTTGGCCTAGCATGTCGAAGGCGGAGCTAAGCGTTGAAGAGCGGAAGAATATCCAGGAGAATGATACCAGCTGGAAGGTAAAAAATGCGCCAACCGCCCTTCTCCACCAGCTGTCAGCACGTTTGACTCTGGGCGAATGTGAAGTCCAAAGCTTATGCAGAACAAGGCTAACCCCGTGGATGCCGCCCCAAACCACAAACTTCAGGTTGGCACCATGCCATAACCCACCCAGCAGCATGGTAACCATCAGGTTGAGGTGTGTTCTGACCTTTCCCTTACGGCTACCGCCAAGCGGAATGTAGAGGTAGTCGCGAAGCCATGTGGACAGCGAGATGTGCCACCTATGCCAGAAGTCGGCAATGCTGACTGCTTTATAGGGCGAGTTGAAGTTTGGCGGAAGTCTGAAGCCTAGTAAAAGGGCAACCCCGATGGCAATATCGGTGTATCCCGAGAAATCGCAGTATATCTGCAGGGCATAGCCGTAGGTGGCCATCAGATTTTCAAATCCCGAGAAGCTAAGCGGGTTATCGAAAACCCTATCCACAAAGTTGACCGAAAGGTAGTCCGATATGACCATTTTTTTCACCAACCCTGCAATAATTAGGAAAAGCGCATGACCAAACTCCCTGTAGGTCAGGCTAAACTTTCTGTAGAGCTGGGGGATAAACTCGGCTGCCCTCACAATGGGGCCGGCCACCAGCTGGGGAAAGAACGAAACATAAAAGCCAAAGTCAATGATGTTCTTAACAGGAGCCACCTTGCGGCGGTAAACGTCAACCGTGTAGCTGATGGTTTGGAATGTGTAGAACGAAATGCCGGCTGGCAGGATGATGGTTGAGGTGTCGAAGTGGGAACCAAAAATTCCGTTTGCCCACCCCGAAAGGTAGTTGACCACTTCAAGGTTTAAGCCAAACAGCTGGTTAACCGTTTCGGTGATGAAGTAGGCATACTTGAAATAGGAGAGCACGGCAAGGTTGATGATAACGCTTAGCGCCACCAGCAGCTTACGGGCGGTTTTTGAGCTGTAGCGGGGAATGAGTAGCCCAATGGTGTAGTCGCATACTGTTGAGAAGATGAGCAGGAAGAAAAACAATCCACTCGATTTGTAGTAGAAGTAAAGGCTGAACGCAAGCAGGTATGCGCTGCGGGCCAACGGCCGGTTGTAGATGAAAGAGTAACCCGTAAGCAGTACGGCAAAAAACACCCAGAACGACATCTCGGTAAATAGCAGGGGATTGCCCTCAGTGTAGCTGAAGATGCTTGACAGTATGTTGGTCCATGATCCCATTCTTTTCTTTTAGGTCTAATCGTTTTTGATATCTTCCACCCGTGGTGATTTTTTTCTTATGGCAAAATGCTGACAGATTATTCAGCTCAACCACCCTGGGTACTGTCGGGTCTGGCAATTGCTTCGGTTGGTATAGCGGAGCTTTCGGGGAAACTATACCTATCAAAGGCTTCAAGCAGCGATTTTGTAAGTTTCCCGGCAATCACCCTGGCCCCCCTGTAGGTGAAGTGAGCGTAATCCATTGACCCAAGCGGAGGATTGGAATTGACCCATGTGAGCATGGAGTTTTTCCCTCCCATTGCCCGGTAGCAATCCCAGAAAGCCGCACCCGACCTGAAAGCCGCACTCCGTTGAGCATCCCTGATCTTCTCGATGCTGGGATAGGTTTCGAGCCGGCCATCAACCCTGCGCAGCATATCCGAAATGCCGATGATGAGAACGGAAACATCGGGTTTAAACGATTTGATGGCCATTACCTGCTTGTAGAGACGCTCTTCGTAGTAGTCGTAGCTGGTTAGGTTGCCCGGGGCTACATTCAAACCGAATTGCAGGATAACCAGCTTCACGTTAAGCATACCGAACAGCTGCCTGGCCAGCTCATGGTCGAATCCCGTAAAAATTTCGCCCGAGCTTCCCCTTAGGGGAATATTGTCAACGTAAATACCCCGCTCCGATTCAAGCGATAGACCATATATCAGGATATGACCCGTGTTGACGAGTTGAAGCTCAACGGTTTTAGCATCGGGGCTAATTGTGAAGGAATGCTGTGCCAGCGTTTGAGCTTGTTGAAGTATTTCGGTATCAGCCACCTCTCCATCCTTCAGAAGCTGCAGCATACAGGGACCATCATTTTTTCCATAGAATACTCTTATCCTATCGAACAGGGCATTTCTGGCATCTCTTGCATTTTTCTTGAAGCGAATGTACTCGGTAGCATCCTTATCGTTAGTCTCCGATAATCCACCCAGGATACCATATTTCCTCACCATCTCGTTGGGTTGGAGAAGGTTGGAATAATTCCACCCTTTTGACGCCGATTGCCTGATTCCGTAAGGTTGGTAGTTTTGTGGGTAGGCAGGAAGAATGCCTGGGCCGTAACCACCATACTTTTCCTGTAACACCGAACGTAGATAGTCAGAAATCCGATCGCCCTCAACCTGTGAGTCGCCAAAGTGTAGAACCCTAACCTGGGAGCTGCCGGCCTCCCCATTTTTTAAAGCGGCGAAGAAGCTACCCAGGGCCTCGGTAGTAAATTCAATAGGAACAATTTTGTCGGTAGCAGTGCTGTTTGTGGAGTATGCCAACGATGTATTCCTTGTCAACGTGTCGGTTTTCATCATTGATTTTTTGAATTCGCCATTTTCAGGGGTGGGTAGCACGGTTTTATTTGAATCTACTTCAGCATTGAGCATTATGGGTGGTTTCTTGTTTGCTTCTGGTTGTTCTGCCATTGCTGGTTTTGAGGTGATGGCCCCAAGCAGGCTGTCGGTGGAAGGAACATACAGGGTGATTTTGGCAATGTTTTTCTTTCCGCTTGGGAAGAAAAACGAAATTCCTAGAAACACGATGAAAACCGATAGCAGAAACAAAAGGGTTTTAAAAGGCTTAATCATTTATCGTAGCTTTTAGTGGCATTTTTTCTGTAATACCCGTATAAAAGTAAGGTAATTTTGTAAAATTGCTAATTTCACATATAAGAATTATAGCGGGTAAAACCATCGCCATTTTTTTGTAACTTTCAAAAAAAATATTTTATGCTGAAAATATACCATAACCCTCGATGTGCAAAGAGCAGAAAGGGTTTAGAGTATTTGAGTAGCAGGGGGATAGAGTTTGAGGTTAAAAACTATATGAAGGAGGGGCTCCGGGCAGATGAGGTTCGAGAGATATTCCTAAAGTCGAATATTAAACCAAGCCAGCTAGCCCGAACTCAGGATGATTACTACAAGATGTACCTGAAGGGGAAAAACTTTTCCGATGATGAATGGGTTCAAATTTATGTTGATAACCCCGCCATTCTCCAACGACCCATCGTGGTGGGCAGGTATAAAGCCGTGCTGGCTATTCCTCCTGAAAATATGGATGTACTCTTTAAATAAATAAATAGTTTGTCCTGATGAAGAAGAAATTTGTCTTGATTTTTCTTGCCTCCGTCCTTATGAGCGGATTTTTGCCAGCTCAGAACGAAAATGAGTTGAGCATTTCACAGCTGGAGAACGAGGTTCACCGCCTGGTAAATGCGCATAGAAAATCTATTGGGCTGGGAGAGCTGGCTCCTAATAGCTATATTCGAAAGGAGGCCTACCAGCACTCGTTGAACATGGCCGAAGGTAAGGTTCCCTTTAGCCATAAGGGTTTTGAAGAGCGATTTGAACGGCTAAGCGGTTTTTTGGACATTACTTCCGGGGCCGAAAATGTTGCCAACGGCTACAACTCGGCTCAGGACATAGTTGACGGCTGGTTGTTAAGCCCTGGGCATAAAAAAAATATTGAGGGTGATTTTAACCTAACCGGAATTGGGATTGCCCAGGCGCCCAACGGCACCTACTTCTACACCCAGATATTTGTCAAAAGTCAGGAACGCCCTAAAATTGTTGCATCAGACTTTGAGTCAGAACTATTAGGGCTGATAAATGAGCATCGTAAAGGATTAGGGCTTAGCGCACTGAAAAGCAACGATGTGGTTAAGGCCGAAGCGGTGAACTACTCCGGGCAAATGGCAGCCGGTAGAGCGCCTATAGGTCCTCCGGGGTACGATAACCCCATGAAGGCGTTGCTTTCAAAGATGAATGCTGTTGCCATGACCGAAATAATTGCCTATAACTACTACACTGCCAAGGAGGTGTTTAACAGCTGGATGGCCAGCACCAGGCAACGAGAGACCATAGAGGGAAGCTTCGACCTTACCGGCATTGGAGTTGTGCAGTCTGCCGATGGGAAGGTTTTTGTTACGCAGATTTTTCTACTTAGTCGTTAACATAAAATTCAACCAAAATGGCTGTTCCTGAATTTTACTACCAGGAAAGGTTTCCTTTAGGAGAGGAGGAGACCGAGTACTACCTTCTAACCAGGGATTTTGTTTCCCTTTCGCAATTTGAGGGTAAGGATATTCTAAGGGTTGACCCGCAGGGCCTGGAGCTGTTGGCCAGAACAGCCATGCACGACACATCGTTCATGCTTCGCACCGGGCACGTCAGGCAGCTGGCAGCTATTCTTAACGACCCCGAGGCTAGTAAGAATGACAAGTTTGTTGCCCTTGTTCTGCTTAGGAATGCCGAAATTGCCGCTAAGGGCATACTTCCCTTGTGTCAGGATACGGGAACTGCAACAATAGTAGCTAAAAAGGGGCAGCGGGTATGGACAGGTGCCGACGATTACGAAGTCCTTTCAAGGGGAATTTTCCAAACCTATACCAAGGAGAGTCTGCGCTACTCGCAAACAGTTGCGCTGGATATGTACTCCGAGAAAAACTCCGGGACAAATCTTCCAGCACAGATTGACATCTATGCCACCACTGGCGAGGAGTACGAATTCCTGTTCATCGCCAAGGGCGGAGGTTCAGCCAATAAGAGCATGCTATTTCAGGAAACAAAGGCCTTGCTTAACCCCGAGAAGCTGGAGGCTTTTCTTATTGAGAAAATAAAGAACTTGGGAACCGCTGCCTGCCCACCCTACCATATTGCCATTGTAGTTGGCGGCACATCGGCCGAGGAAACCCTAAAAACGGTAAAGCTAGCCTCGGCTAAGTATCTCGACAACCTGCCCGTTAAGGGGAATGAGTTTGGGCAGGCTTTCAGGGATTTGGAGCTTGAGGAGAAAATTTTCCGTGCAGCCAACAGTATAGGACTTGGTGCACAGTTCGGGGGCAAGTACCTTGCCCTGGATGTTAGGATTATCAGGCTTCCCCGCCATGGCGCATCCTGTCCGGTAGGAATCGGGGTATCATGCGTGGCCGATAGGAATGTAAAGGCCAAGATAAACCGCCACGGTATATGGGTTGAAAAGTTGGAAAACAACCCGGGAAGGTTTATCCCCGAGCAGTGGCGTAAACCTGATGAGGAAGGCGCTGTTGGTATAGACCTGAATCAGCCAATGGAGACTATTCGAGCCGAGCTATCGAAGCACCCGGTTGGCACACGACTTTCGTTAAGCGGCAAAATTGTTGTGGCCCGCGATATTGCCCATGCCCGACTTAAGGAGCGTATGGATAGGGGGGAGGGGCTGCCTCAGTACCTTAAGGATCATCCGGTTTACTACGCCGGTCCCGCTAAAACCCCAGAGGGTATGCCATCGGGCTCTTTCGGCCCCACCACTGCCGGCCGGATGGACTCCTATGTTGATGCATTCCAGTCGCAGGGAGCAAGCCTCGTGATGATTGCCAAGGGTAACAGGAGCGCCGCAGTTACTGAGGCCTGCAAGAAATATGGAGGCTTTTACCTGGGAAGCATAGGCGGACCTGCTGCCATTCTTGCGCACGAGAATATTAAAAAGGTGGAGCTGCTGGAGTACCCCGAGCTTGGAATGGAGGCAGTTTACATGATTGAGGTTTCCGACTTTCCTGCTTTCATTCTGGTTGATGACAAGGG
>DCDD01000088.1 GCA_002316235.1 Bacteroidales bacterium UBA1064 | reverse complement strand
TTCGGGAATTGTTCCGTTCATGCTCAGCGTTGGCCTGTATTCTGCCACAAATGTACGGTACTCCCAGTATGCCGCTCTAAACCTATGCTTGGCAAGGATGGCCTGGGGCGATTGTTCTTTGGCCAGCTGGAGCACCTCCGGGTAGGTTAGCCGGTTCATGGGCTGCTGGGCAATACAGCTCATTACCGGCATTGCTGATAGTATCCCGAATAGTAGGGTTGACAACCTGTTCATCTCAACAAATTATTAGCGTTTTTACTCGTAGCGTAACGACTCAATAGGGTCTTTTTCGGCAGCACGCTTGGCAGGCGACAAGCCAAAAATGACGCCCACGGCAGCCGATACCCCAAATGCAACCAAAATTGAAATTGGGCTGACTATGGTAAGTATTCCGGCAAAGTGCCTGATTAGAAACGATAGCACAAAGCCCAGTATCACTCCAATAATTCCGCCCGAAACGCTGATGAGCACTGCTTCGGAAAGGAATTGCGCAATTATGTCAGCTTTCTTGGCCCCAATGGCCAGGCGTGTTCCTATCTCCTTTATACGCTCCATAACCGAGGCAAACATGATGTTCATAATTCCAATCCCGCCAACAATGAGCGAGATGCTGGCAATGGCCCCCAGCACAATGTTGAATATGTCCTTGGTGCGCTGTTGCTGCTTGAGCAGCAGCTCTGGAACGGTTATCTCAAAATCCTTCACCTCGGAATGGCGCCTGAGCATCATCCGGCTGAGCACCTCGGAGGTGGAGGTAATGTCCTCGGTTTGATTCACCTGCAGGATAATCCGGTCGAGCTGGTGGTAGTTGGAGGCCGCCTGTGATTGCGTGCTACCTCCATAGGAGACAAACCCACCGCTGACGAATACGCTAGTTCCCGATTCACTAATCTTGCGGGTGTTTACCAGCGCCCTGTTCTGGTAGCGAAGCAGTATGCTTTTCACCGGCACGTAGATATTATCGTTGTACACGTTAATACCGCTGCTTTCAAATCCGGTAACCTTAATGTCCGATTTAGCCAGCACGCCTATCACCCTTAGCCATACACTGCCAAACTTGATGTACTGCCCAATGGGATTCTGGGTGCTAAAAAACTTGGTCTTTATATTTGAACCTATAACACAAACCGGAACACCATGCTCCTCGTGGTAGCTGTCGAAGATTACCCCATCCTCCAGGGGAAGGTTAAAGAGGGAAAAGTAGTCGTTGGATACTCCCATAATTTTAGCGGGCATACGAATTCCGTCGTACTGGACAAACGAGTTAAGGCTGATTTCGGGGCTAATCCTTTTAACCGAGGGGATTATCTGCTGAATGGCCTCCACATCCTTTAGTGTCAGCCCGGGCGAAAATTTCTGTTTTTGCTTGGTGCCATTCTCCTCCTCCGAGGTTTGGGTGTCGGGTGCCTCGAATATGGAGTTAACGATGATGTTGTTAACGCCAACCATCTTCATCTGCTCCAGTATCTCCTGCTGGGCACCATTCCCTATGGCCAACATGCTGATAACTGCAGCCACACCAAAGATTATGCCCAGCGCTGTTAGGGCCGATTTTAGCTTATTGGCCATAATTGCCTCAATGGCAATGTTGATGTCGTGCAGGTAGCGCTTGTAGAGCTTGTCAACTCGCAGCATACTCATCAGGATTTAGGAGCGGTTGGTTTAGGGTTTGCTTGGTTGCTACCAGAGTTTCCCTTCCCTTTAAGCTCACTGTTGATTTTCGGAGCTGAGCCATTTTTCCTCATCTGTTGCCCATTCATCTGAAACATCATTTTCTGGGCCTGAGACCTGCTTTTCATTGCAGAATCCTGCACCTCGCGAAGCCTCATTTCATCCTGAATTTTTTGCTCCTTTTTCTTCTTTATAACCGAAATGAGCTCCTTCCCCGCAAGCGAAAACTTTTCGGGTTTCTCGGGCATCGAAAGGTAAACCTCATCGTTTGCCTCCAGCCCTTTTTCAATAATGATGAAATTCTCATTCATTTCGCCCGGAACCACCACCTGCATTTTCCCCTTACGGGTATAGACGTAGCTGATGGAGTCGTTCGCATGGAGCGCCTCGAGAGGAATGTAGGTTACCGAGTCGTAAACATTGGTAATTATCTGGTTACCGGTTGTCATGGAGGGTCGAAGTATCGGGTCATACTCATTTACCCTGATGGTTACCTCAAAAACCTTGGCATCAGTGTTTGGGAGTTGCTCGCCAATATTGGCTACTTCAATAACCTCACCGGTGAATTTTTTTTCAGGAAAGGCATCAACGGTAATACGAACGGGTTGTCCGGTTTTAATTTTACTGATGTCTATTTCGTTAACGTAGGTGCTGGAGTTCATCACCGAAAGGTCGGGAAGGGTGGCAACAATCAAATCCCAGGGTGAAACGCTTGACCCCACCTTGCGTTTTTGCCCATTCCACTCGCGGTAGTAGATAAGCATACCCGGCTTGGGTGCACGTATTTCAAACTTATCAAGCACATCAAGCATATCCTGCCTTTCTCGTTTTTGGCGTTGAAGGTTGATGGCCACCTCCTTCATTGAGGCTTCGGCCTGCTCCTTTTTCAGGGTATAGTTGTGAACCTCCTGCTCGTATGCACGCTGAGCCTTATCAAGGTTTATCTGAGCCTGCCGTTGGGTAGCCGGTGGTTCATACTTCGACTGCTCCAGCACCAGCTGTTTCTCCTCCATGTCAAACTTCAGGTTGATAAGGTTGTTCCTTAGCTCGCGCAGCTGCAGGGTGGTGTCGAGTTGAACTTTCAGGAAAGCCTGAAGGCTTTTCTCCAGCTCGTCCTCGGTGCTTTTTAGCTGGTTGCTAAGCGCAGCCCTATCGAGCGTTGCCACGTAATCGCCAGAGTCCACAAGGGTTCCTTCGGCTATCAAATCCTGAATTTTAACCTCCGAGATTCGGAATGTCCGGCCTCGCAGCTCGGTTGGGGCCATGATGTTCTCTGAATTTTGAGCTTTCAGCTCGCCGGTTACGTTAACCAAAACCTCAAATTTTCCCTGCATAACCCGGGCAAACTGTGGTGCTGCCTTGTCCTTATCGGACGATCCAAAGAGAACTACCGCAAGTATAATTGCCAGAACAACGGCCAGGCCAATGATTACCTTTTTTCTCATATTCACCTTCTGTTTTTGCTAAGAATTTGAGTTGAAAATAGCAAATAGGTTTAAGCTGGTAAAACATTCTGGCCTAAAAATATAAAATATGCGCTACCCTACTGGCCTCTTCAACTTTTAATATTGTCACATCTCCTAATGTCCTGAAAATTTTAGGTTTATTGCCTAACAAAAGGGATGGGGAGGCTTTTCAAAATACTGCTCTAATTTTTACTGCAAAACTATACTACAAAGTTGTCGAGGAGTAAAACTCGAAACCCGCCATCGCACTGCTTGGCCATCAGGTTTGATGGGAAAATCACCCTTTTTTTTTACACTTTCAACATCAACAGCCGAACAAAATAAAATTACCAATTATCCCATATCTGATGGTTTTTAAAATCAACATTTCCGGCCGATTATCATCAATTCAACCAAAAGCCACTCAACAGTTTTAGGTTCTATCGGCTAAAGCAGCCTTTGCGAGCTGCTGCGAGCTGCTGATTATTCGGTAAACATGTATCTTCAAAAAAATTACCTTTACAACAATTTATAAACCACGCTAATGGTTACAAAAATTTCCGCAATGGTTATGGTAGCAACAATTGGAATGGGCTGTATAAACGCCCAACAGCCAGACTATGCACAATGGGTTAACCCCTTAATTGGAACCGACAATATGGGGCACACCTTTCCCGGGGCCACCGTTCCATTCGGTTCCATCCAGCTAAGCCCCGACACCGATACCGTTCCCTACTCGCTTGATGGTAAAAGCTACAATCCAGAGGTTTACCGCTACTGCGCCGGCTACCAGTATTCCGACAAGACAATTGTGGGTTTCAGCCACACCCATTTTAGCGGAACGGGACACTCCGACTTAGGCGATATTCTGGTAATGCCTACGGTGGGCCAGCTGCAGCTTAACCCCGGTACATCCGCTAATCCCGAAAAGGGCTACCGTTCGAGATATAGCCACAACAACGAGTATGCCAAGCCGGGATACTACCGGGTGATTCTCGACGACTACAACATCAAGGCTGAACTTACTGCTACCACACGCGTTGGTGTTCACCGCTACACCTTTCCCCAGTCTGATTCGGCCCACATTATCATCGACATGGTCCACGGCATCTACAACTATCCAGAAAAAAATGTTTGGACTTTCGTCAGGGTCGAAAGCGATACGCTGGTTACAGGCTACAGGGTAACTTCGGGCTGGGCCAGAACGCGCACCGTTTACTTTGCCATCGCCTTCTCCAAACCCTTTAACACCTATGGCCTGGTGAACGACGAAAACTTGGCTTACAAGGGTTTCTGGCGTAAGTTTAATCAAAACGAGAATTTTCCCGAAAATGCAGGCCGACGGGTGAAGTGCCATTTCGATTTCACTACCGGCAGCAACGAGGCCATTATGCTTAAAGTGGCCATATCGCCGGTAAGCACCGCAAATGCCATTGAGAACCTTAAAATGGAAGCCCCCGGTTGGAGCTTCGATAACATGGCTCAACATGCCAGAGACATTTGGAACCATGAGCTGGGAAGAATTGATGTTGCCACACTCAACCAAAACGACAAGGTAAACTTCTACACCTCGCTTTACCATGCCTACCTGGGACCTACCCTTTTCATGGATCAGGATGGAAGCTACATGGGGCTCGACCAAAACATTCATAAAGCAACCGGGTTTGAAAACTATACCACCTTTTCGCTTTGGGATACCCATAGGGCGCTACACCCCCTTTTCAACATCATACAACCCAAGCGAAACGCAGACATGATTAGGTCAATGCTGGCACACTACAGCCAAAGCGTTCATCACATGCTACCCGTATGGTCGCACTACGCCAACGAAAACTGGTGTATGATTGGATACCATGCAGTTTCGGTTATTGCTGACGCTGCAGTTAAAGGAAATACGGCATTTGACTTGAACGAAGCGCTTAATGCAGCCGTTGCAACTGCCGAAAATGACTGGTATGATGGCGTTGGCTACTACATGCAGTACGGTTACGTTCCCGAGGACCTATCGCCCAACTCGGTCTCCAAAACCCTGGAGTACGCCTACGACGACTGGTGCATCTCCCAGCTTGCAGCAAAAGCAAATCGACCCGACCTTGCAGCCAGGTTCTACCAGCGATCCCGAAACTACCTCAATGTTTTTGACAAGGAAATACGCTTTATGAGGCCTCGCCTCTCCAACGGAAATTTCAAAAAAGAGTTTGATGTTCTGAGCACCCATGGACAGGGGTTTATCGAGGGTAACTCGCTTAACTACTCGCTCTATGTGCCCCATGACCCCGAAAGCCTGGCTTCACTCCTGGGTGGAAAGGAAAAGCTGGCCAGCTACCTTGATACCCTTTTCACCAAGTACCTACCCGATGAGTACTTTGCTCAAACCGAGGATATTACACGCGAAGGGCTGATTGGAACCTATGTTCACGGTAACGAACCCTCGCACCATGTGGCCTACCTCTACAACTGGTCTGCGGAACCTTGGAAAACACAGGAAAAAGTCCGAATGATTTGTCAAACCATGTATAAACCCACACCCGATGGGTTAAGCGGTAATGATGATTGTGGCCAGATGAGCGCATGGTACATTTTTAGCGCTCTCGGATTTTATCCGGTTGCTCCGGCATCGGAGTTTTACTCCATTGGTAGCCCTACCGTGGTAAACGCTACAATTAACCTGGAAAATGGCAAAACTTTCCACATTTCAACCTTAAATCAATCACCTGCAAATATTTACGTGCAGAATGCAATCCTTAATGGAAAACCATTAACCGGGTTAAAATTGTCCCATTCTGACATAATGAGCGGCGGTGAGCTGCAGCTGGTAATGGGGAAAAAACCAATAAAAAGGATGTAAAATATAGGGGCTGCCAGGCTAAATTTCATTCTCTAAAACCTTTATACATCCTGTTACGTGTGGGTATTCCACCAGGTGTAAAGAAATTTTCACCTCTTAAACCAGGCACAGGCACGAGTGCTCTTGATAGCTTTGTAGAAAATGGAGGGCTACCCCACCCGGACCAATTCAGCCAGGTGCAACGTAAATTTTTCTACCTTTGAAGTGTTGTTAAACTGTTATGGCCGATTCGCTTGACAAACCAAAGGGCTTCATGATAAAACCAAAAGTGCTAACGGGTTTTATCATCATTCTGCTATTCTCGGCCTCATCCATTATAGTAACTTACCAGGGTTTCAGGGAGCTGAACCTTACCCGGCAGGAGATTGGACAACCCGGCCAAAAACTAGCCGTCATCAACCGGCTGATAAGCGGGGTGTACGGAGGTGAAGCCGACGTAAGAATGTTCATTATTACCAACGACACGGGCTACCTCGAAAGTTTTGAGGAAAGAAAGAAAAAGGTTACATCGGTGCTCAACTCGCTGGATGGCTTAATGGCTGAAACGCCAGGGCAGCAACAGAATGTTAAGCAAATAAAAGCCTTACTTTCACGGAAATGGGCAATTGTAAATGAGCTCCTTGCACTCAGAAAAACCTATACTGACGATAGGTTTTACGAGGAGGCGCTAAAACAGATTGAAAGAGCCGGAACCGAAAGCCGTATAAGGGCATCTGTAGCCAAAACAACCACCGTAACCACCACCCTGCACGACACGGTGGTAACCCTCGAGAACAAGGATGAAAACCTTTTTGGAAAAATAAAGCGATTTTTCGTTGGTCCCGAGAGGGTTGACACGGTTTCGCGAAGCGTTAATATCGAAACCCGGCTCGATACTATTGATAAGGGGCAGTACGTTTCCGATTCGATAATCAACAACCTGGTTAAGCTCATTAATGGCATCAGAGCCGACCAGCGTAAGTACCAATTCGACCTGGGCGTAAAGGAAGCCGAGCTGCTGGAGCAGGACAGGGAGCTGATGAAAAAGATAGAGAGCATTGTTTCATCACTCGAAAGGCAGGAGCTTTCTTCGTCCATACGCCAATCGGTTCTTGCGCAGGACCTGGTAAACCGCTCCATTATAAAAATTCTAGCGCTAGGCTCCTTCACCTTTATCCTGCTGCTTGTCCTGCTGGCTGTTATATTCAGGGATATTTCGCGAAGCAACCAGTACCGTACCCAGCTGCTGGAAGCTAAGCAGTATGCCGAACGTCTCCTGAGAGTAAAGGAGCAATTTTTGGCTAACATCAGCCACGAAATACGAACGCCCCTTAGTGCGGTTATTGGTCTAACGCACCAACTCGGGAAAACCGACTTGAATGCCAGGCAGCAGGACTACGTCAGCACGCTCAGTAGCTCAGCCGATCACCTGCTGTCGGTAATCAACGACATTTTGGACTACTCCAAGCTCGAGTCAGGGCAGGTGCGATTTGAAACAGCAATGTTCGACCCGGTGAATGTACTGGAAAGCGTTACTCAGACCTTTAATCCGAAAGCTGAAGAAAAGCAGCTGCTCGTTCACACCAACATTGACCCTGCCGTTCCGCATGTTTTATGGGGTGATTCGTTTCGCCTGAAACAGGCGCTTATGAACCTGCTTAGCAATGCCATTAAGTTCACCGAAAGTGGAAGTATTATAGTCAGCCTTGGCGTGGTAAGGCTAACTCCCGAGTATGTTAAGCTGCAGTTCACAGTGGCCGACACGGGAGTTGGAATTCCCCCTGAACAGCAGCAGGCTATTTTTGAGGAGTTCACCCAGGCCGACAGCAGTATTTCCAGGAAATATGGAGGAACAGGACTTGGGCTCACGCTGGTGAAAAAGATTGTTGAGCTTCAGGGGGGTGAAATTTCGTTGGAAAGCAAAATCAACGAAGGAACAATTGTTAAGTTCTCCATTCCCTACGCCTTAACAGGGGTTGAAACGAAGGAGGAGACTTTAGAAAGAAGCAGCTTTGCCATACCAAACAATACGGCTATTCTGGTAATTGACGATGACGAGGTTAACCTGCTAATTGTAACCGAAATGGCTACTACTCTCGGATTGCAGGTTGATACGCTGTCTAAGCCCGAAGCACTCTACGAAACTCTTAGCAGCAAGAAGTATAGCGCCATTCTTACCGACATCCAGATGCCGGGGCTTAACGGCTACGAGGTGGTGAAGCTGGTTGAACAGTTCAACGAAAATATTCCTGTTGTGGCCATCACCGCCAATAGCATGGTTGACAGCCCGGAGCACTTCACCAGTCATGGGTTTGCCGGGTACCTGATAAAACCCTTTGTGGAAACCGACCTGCAAAAGGTTCTGTCGCCCCTGATTGGCATTCCAAAACCGGTGAAGCAGCTGCAGGTTAGCACAAAAAGCAGGCGTAGCTCTCCGGCACAGATTGATCTGTCAGATTTATACCGATTTACCGGCGGTGATAAGAACTCCCTCAGGTTGATACTAACCTCCTTCCTGGACAACACCTACCGTAATGCCGACGAGCTGAACCGGTATATTCGTGAAAAAAATTTAAAGCAGGCCTCGGAAGTTGCCCATCGAATGAAGTCGGCATTTAGCCAGCTCAAAATCTATCACATTTCGTCCCTGCTCCAAAAAATAGAAACGCTCAAGCCCGACAAGTACAGGGCTGCCAACATCTACCTCGACTACCTTAACAAGCAAATTAAACCGGTGGTAAAAGAAATTCGTGAGCTGCTGGAGAAGTTGTAGCCGGGGTAAACCCGAAGTTTTCCCAAACGTCGGATTTTAATCAGGTCAAACAATCCTTACACCCATTACCACAACATCGTCAATCCGTGGAGTATCGCCCTGCCACGAAATAAGCGTGTCGAGCAGAATTTGCCTTTGCTCGGCCATTGGGTAGGTGTGAATTTTCAGAAGCAGCTCCCTGAAGTCCTTAATCATGAATTTTCGCCCCAACTCACCGCCAAACTGGTCAACATAGCCATCGGAGAAGGTGTACATCACATCGCCCTTCTGAATTTCGATGACGTTGTTGGTAAACGGCACTTCACCACGAAGATGAATTCCAATGGGCATTTTGTCGCCCTTTACCTGGGTAACCTCTCCATTTCTTATCAGGATAAGCGGGTTATTTGCCCCCGCAAACTGCATGGTCATGGATTGCTCATCAACAATGTAGATGGTGATGTCCATGCCGTCCTTGCTACCGCCAACATCGCTGGTCTGGTGCAGCGTGCTTATAACCAGCTGCCGCAGCCTATTCAGGATGTCGGCTGCCTGTAGCTCCTTAACCTCGCTTAATATTTGGGTAATAAAGGAGATACCCAGCATACTCATAAATCCACCCGGTACGCCATGACCCGTGCAGTCGGCAACTATACATATTTTTTTGCTTTCCACCTGGGTTACGTAGTAAAAATCGCCACTGACAATATCCCTGGGTAAGTATAGAATGAAGTGCTCGGGAAATATCCTGCTGACCAGCTCGGATGGTGTAAGCAGTGCGCTTTGTATCCGGCTGGCATACTGAATACTGCTGGTTATCTCTTCATTCTGAATTGAAATTTTCTCCTTTTGCCTTTCAATTTCCTCCTTTTGGGCCACAACCTCAGCAGTGCGCTCCTCAACAATCTTTTCAAGTCGTTCCTTTTCAGCAATCAGCCTTCGGGTGTTCCACCTTACCAACCCCCAAACCAGCCCTATAAAAAAGATAAAGTAGCAAAAATATGCCAGAAGGGTTCTGTACCATGGTGGATGGATGACGAAGGTGAAGGTAGCCGGAATACTTTCCTCACCAAAAATATTGGCAGCTTTTACATGAAAGGTATATTTCCCTTCACTCAGGTTGGTATAGGTAACCTCGGTTCTCCCATCCCATGCGCTCCAGGTAGTTTCATCCGAACCCTCCAGGTAGTGGCTGTAGAGCAGCTCGGCCTCCTCCTCAAAATAGGGCGAAGAAAAGCTAAAAACTAAGCCATTGTACCGGTACTTTAGCTGGGGAATCTTGCTTTGAGGTTGCTGCAGAAGGGTAATCTTTCTACCATCCTGGTCCACCTCGGAAAAAGAGCCGTTGAAAAGGAGGGAATCCTTGGCATAAACGCTTCGAACCAAAGCATGGTATGGAGCGTTGTAGCTCCGCTTAACCCTGGTATTGAAGCTGAACAGCTCCTTCCCTATCCCAATCCATAGCACCCCGCCATCATCAACATACAGAGCATCGGCTCCTTTGTTGGGAAGCCTTTTAAAAGGCTTGTCATTGGTAACCCATTCGCCGGATGAATCCATCGCCATCGTGCACACCCAGTACTTGCCAGTAGAATCGTTGTAACAGGCGGCAACAATTTCATTCCCCACCTTCAACAAACGTGAAAAGCCGTTTTCCAAAGAATTTTTACCCAACAATCCACATTTCCTGAAGGTGCTATCGCTGTAGCTATAGTAAAATATGCCCTTTGGAGTAAGAACGTAAAGGCTGTCGCCATCGGGGTAAATACGTAGCAGCTTAAAACCGGAGAAATCGCTGCTGGAATTAAAGTTGTAAACTTTTTCGTGGGGATCAATCATGTAAACGCCCTTAAGGTTTGTCCCCAGCCAAAGATTTCCCCTTGCGTCCTCGCCAATTGACCATACTTCGGAGCGAATCTCATCAAGGGCTATGTTCTGGGTTTTCACCCATTCCCCCTTGCTCCATTCAATGTAGGTAAGCCTCGAAATACCCCCAACGTATAGCATGTTAGGATGAAGTACGGACTGGTAAAGGGTAAGACACTGGTGCTGCACGTTTGGAAAAGAACGGTAAAGGGGTTTGCTTATCGAAATAGCCCTGTTGCCCTTAATTTCAAAAACCCCATCAACATACGAACCGGCGAGTAGCATTGGCGAGCCTCCCGGAGGAGTGAACTTTAACAATGACCACACAACGCCATTGATACCCTCAACCGGCTTAAATACCGACATTCCGTTAGCAGCCGCCGTTTGATAGTAAACCCCGTTGATGGTTGCAACGTAAAGCGTGCCATTAAACTGAATAATATCCAGAATTAGCTCGTTGATTCCGCTTTCGGTCGAAAACCGTCGGATGGGCGAATGGAGCTCTATTCGGGAAATTCCTCCGTCGAACAGTGTGGCCCACACCGGCGATTCGCCATTCTGGTAAAGATAGGTAATTTGAGCGGCCTGAAGCCCTGTTTGTGGGTTTACTATGGTGCTGGGCGAGGAGGAATCGGCGTTTAGCTCAAAGAAGCTCAGCCAGTCGGACTGCACCGTTCCAACCCCAATATTCCCGTTATGCAGCTTGATGGCATGATAGGGAATTACCGACTGGCTTAACATCGACTCGATAAAATTATTTTGCTTCTCCATCTTTTTGGAGCTGCCGGTCTTTTGGTTGTAAACAAAAAAACCACTATCGGTAACCAGCAGCAGCTCCGATGGGCTTAAAGACACTATGGAGTAGATATTAATGCGTTCAAAACTACTCCCTCCGGGAGCTGTTGATAACGTCCAATCGCTATTCAGCATTCGTAAACCCTTCAGGTAGCTGCCAATGTAAACTTTATCGTTCACTACAAAGGTGAGAAAATTGGCATACTCTGGCTGATATCCTAGGTAAACCGGCGTTAGCTTGCCTTGCTTATCATAAACAAAAATGTACGAGCAGGAACAGAAAAGAACGTTGCCCTTGAAGTAGTATGTTTTGTAAATATGCGAAAGCGATTGTTTTATGGTGTCGTTAATGGAACCCGAAAGGGAGACAAATCGTTGCGAACCATCGGCTGTGGGTTCTAAAAATCCAAAATCGCCCGATGTTCCCACGTAGATAACCCCATCATCACCCTTAATCATGGAGTTGACCGGTTTGCTATCCGGAACCTGAATTTTTCTCCAGGTTTTTCCATCATACTCTAGAATTCCCTTATCGTAGGTGCCAAAGTACATGACACCCCTGTCGTCCTGGGTAATACACCAGGTCTGTTCAGTTGCATCGTAATCCTCAGGCGTAAAATTGGTTACCAACGGGTTCCCCAGCCTGTTATAGGGTTGCCCCGTTGCTGTGTAAACGGTTATGCCAAGTAATGCGAAAAGGAAGTACCTTCTCATAGGGTTAATTTTCTGGTTTTAAAAGTATGAAAAAGAAAATCACCATGCAAATTTGAAAAAACTAATCCTCCTAAAAACAAAATACTATTAAGTTCGAAAGGCAGCAAACAACTGTCAGCTCAACTCTACCGATGGTTGCCTGATAATGTAGGTTGCATAATTTCAACATTTCCATCCTACTATGAACCTAACTTGATGTTGAATTTCTCAAACAATACAGCCAGCTCTAACAAACTATTAGATTTCATCATGGCAGATTTATAGGTTCCTGAGGGTTAACATTACTAATAAATTGAGGTATCGTAACCCCGTTACCCCCCACCAGGCTTAAACAAAAAACTTCCAGCAATAAACATGCCTACTAATCAAAACTTTAAAATAATTGTTACTTTTGTGCAAGGAAATGCAACAACATGAGAATTTCACGTCCAGCAGTTTTGATTATAGTTTTTGCAAGCTTGATGCAGGTATCGTGCAACCGTAAGGCTCAGCTGCTCTACCTGAACAACTTAGACACCGGACTTTTAACTTCAACGCAGCCTGCACCCTACCAGCTCAGGCCGGGGGATGTGCTAAGCGTTCAGGTTATCACCCAGGATCCCGAAATCAGCCGCCTATTCAACATTGTTTCGAGCGGTACCTCTACCTCCTACACTGCTTACTCAAACGATGCCTCGCTTTACATAAACGGATTCTCGGTAAACGACTCCGGCATGGTACGCCTGCCCGTTGTTGGAACGATGCCCGTAGCAGGGCTGACCGTTCGCCAAGCTCAGGATTCGATACAGCTTAAATATGAAAGGTACCTCAAGGATGCTCTGGTGGTGGTGAAGCTGCTCAGCTTTAAGGTTACGGTGCTGGGCGAAGTAAGACGACCCGGAACCTACACCAACTATAGGGACAACCTCAACATATTTGAGGCAATTGGACTTGCCGGCGATTTCTCCGATTACGGTGAACGAACCAACGTGCTTGTGCTCCGCCAAACACCCGAGGGGGTAAAAACATTCCGGCTCAACCTGCAGGATAAAAATCTGCTTACCGCCGAGGGGTTCTACCTGCTGCCAAACGATACGGTTATTGTGGAGCCACGAAACGCCAAGGTGATGGCCCTGAATACCCCTAACATTTCCATATTCCTTTCCATCATCACCACCGCCTTGCTGCTGCTTAACTATGTAAAATAAAGAGGAAATTACAACGGTTCATGTTGGTGGTAAATCGCAACTAAAGGGTAAAAAAACATTGAAGGGAGACGGTATGGAAGACAACATGAATCTTAAATCCAACCCACAACAGCAGGACCTCCCCGAGGAGGAGCAGCTGGATGTTAAAAAGTTGCTGTTCCGCGTGCTGGCCAACTGGTACTGGTATGCCATCACACTCTTTATCTCCCTTTTTATAGCATATCTCATCAACCGGTACTCCGAACAGTCATTCAGCGTCTCATCAAGTGTAATTGTTCGCGACGACGACCAGACTAAGTCATACGTTGGCGCCGAGCAGCTCATACAGAGCTTGCGGCTGGTGAAGAATACCAAGAGCGTTCAGAATGAAATCGGGATACTGCAGTCATACTCCCTGGCCAGGCAAACCGTGGAGGAGCTGGAGGATTTTAACGTTACCTACGTGGCCGTGGGCCGTAGGGGAATAAAGGAACAGAAGCTTTACACCGGTTCCCCCTTTAAGGTAGTGATAGACTCCGGTGCAACCAACCTGCCAGACCATCCCGTTAGGGTTAACATCCTGAACAGCAGGGAGTACCGTTTGGAGATTGATGAGGGAATGGGCATTTCACGTACCATGAGGTTTGGCGAGCCATTCACCAACGAGTCGTTCAACTTTACAGTTTTCCTGCGCGATCCCTTAAATTATGACCCCAAGGTTGCAGGGCGAAAGTACTACTTTACCATTAACGATCCCAACACCGTAGCCCTATCGTACAAGTCGAAAGTTACGGTTACCCTTAACGACAAAAAGGGTTCAATTCTTACGCTAAACAGCACAGGCTACGTGGCACAACAGGAGGCCGACTACCTCAACAAGCTCATGGAGGTTTACATCCGACGAGGGCTGGAGGAGAAGAACCAGATTGCCGAGAATACAATTAGGTTCATTGACCGCCAGCTTGAGGACATGGCCGACTCCCTTCGCAGTGCGGAGTTACATCTGCAGGATTTTCGCACCTCCAACCGGGTGCTGGACATAACAGGCGAGGGCAACCTGCTGCTCGAACAAATAAAAACCATACAAAACGAGCAGAGCAGCATGGAGCTCAAAGCACGCTACTACGCCTACCTTAGCGACTACCTCGAACAGCGTAAGGATTTCAACACCCTGGTTGCCCCATCGGTTATGGGGGTGGACGACCCACAGCTCAATGCCCTGCTTTCGGAAATATCAAAGGCCTACATAGACCGCGAGGAGCTCAAGACTACCGTTAGGGAGGGTAGCCCCGGCCTTGAACAGCTCAACATCCGCATTGAAAACCTTCGAAGCTCCCTGGCCGAAAAGGTGAAGAGCCTTATTGAGTCAAATGCCATTGCCCAGCAGGAGCTGAACTCACGGCTAAGCAGGGTTGACGCTGAGATTAAACGCCTCCCTGTCAACGAAAGGATGCTGATAGGTTTTGAGCGCGACTTTTCGCTGATAGACAAGATGTACACCTACCTGCAGGAGAAGCGCGCCGAGGCTGCTATAGCGCGCGCCTCAAACATCCCCGACAACAAGGTGCTGGACTATGCAATTGCCCAAAACGCTTCGCTCATCAAACCCAAAAGGTCAACCAACTACCTTATAGCCCTGCTGGTGGGGCTGGCCATTCCGTTCATCATCATGCTACTCTACGACTTTTTCAACGATAAAATTGTTGACCTGAAGGAGATATCCAAACGAACCCGGGTACCCGTTATAGGAACGCTGGGGCACAACCGCTACCAAACGGAGCTGCCCGTGCTGGAAAAGCCCAAGTCAACCCTCACGGAGTCGTTCCGCGGGCTACGAACCAACCTGCAGTACCTGATGCGTGAGCCCGAATCCAGGGTAGTTTCGGTATCCTCCACCGTGGTGGGCGAGGGTAAAACTTTCATAGCCGTCAACCTGGCAGCTGCCATTGCCGTTACCGGCAAAAGGGTGCTGCTGCTTGGACTCGACCTTCGAAAACCCAGGCTGCACAGGCTAATGGGCTACTCCGGCGACATCGGGGTAAGCACCTACCTCATTGGCCAGAACAGCGCAGGGGATATAGTGTTCCCGTCGCAGCACGAGAACCTGTACTTTGCCCCCAGCGGGCCCATACCTCCCAACCCCGCCGAGCTGCTCGGTACAGCCCGCATGGCGGAGCTGGTTGCCTGGGCAAGGCAGAACTTCGACTTCATCGTGGTGGACAGTCCTCCAGTTGCCATTGTTTCCGATATATTCATTATTGCCCGCTTCACCGATGCCAACCTGTTCACCATCCGCTACGGCTACAGCTCAAAAGAGGTGCTCAACCTGATTAACAATATCTACAGGCACCACGAAGTTCGCAACCTCGCCATGGTAATTAATGACTTTGAACCCCGAAGGGGCTA
>DCDD01000140.1 GCA_002316235.1 Bacteroidales bacterium UBA1064 | reverse complement strand
TCAATCCTTGCTACTGCTGCACTAGGGGCATCAGCATTTGCACTATTTGAAGGTAACATGCAGTACAAAGCTATTTTAGCTCCCATGCTTATTGCGTCGGTTGGTATTGTGCTATCGCTGCTGGGCATTTTCATTGTCCGCACCAAGGAGAACGCCACCATGAGGGATTTGCTCCGTTCGCTTGGCAGGGGTGTTAACGTAAGCTCGCTGCTAATTGCCCTCTCAACTTTTGGAGTTCTTTATGGACTTGGGCTTCACCACTGGCTAGGAATTTCATTTTCGGTTGTATCGGGAATTGCAGCAGGAGTAATCATTGGGCAATCCACCGAGTACTTCACCTCCCATTCGTACAAGCCCACCCAAAGGGTATCCGAAAGTTCAAAAACCGGACCGGCTACCGTTGTCATTTCGGGCATCGGCCTGGGAATGGTATCAACAGCCATACCGGTTATCACCATAACCCTTGCCATTTTGATGGCATTTTTATGCGCCATCAACTTTGACGTTAAGCATATGCTGGAAGCTCAAAACATCCAGCTGGGGCTCTATGGAATTGGCATTGCCGCCGTGGGGATGCTGTCAACTTTAGGAATAACCCTGGCAACCGATGCCTACGGGCCAATCGCCGATAATGCAGGGGGAAATGCCGAGATGAGTCACCTTGGCCCTGAAGTCCGCAAACGTACCGATGCCCTTGATGCATTGGGAAACACTACCGCTGCCACTGGTAAAGGTTTTGCCATTGGTTCGGCCGCCCTAACAGCGCTGGCCCTGCTAGCTTCGTACATCGAAGAAATTAAGATTGGCCTTGTGCGAATAGGTGAAAACGTTCTCACCTTTGCCAATGGTGAAACCGTTGAGACTGCCAAGGCAACCATTGTTGATTTTATGAGCTACTACCAGATAAACCTGATGAATCCTATTGTACTCGCCGGAATTTTCATAGGAGCCATGATGGCATTCCTCTTCTCGGGGTTGACCATGAATGCGGTTGGTCGCGCTGCCCAGAAGATGGTGGAGGAGGTTCGCCGGCAGTTCAGGGAAATTAAAGGGATAATGACAGGGGAAACCGAGCCCGATTACGAGCGGTGTGTGGCCATCTCTACCCGGGGAGCGCAAATCGAAATGATCCTTCCCTCTTCATTGGCTATTATTGTACCAATACTTACCGGTTTGCTGCTGGGTGTAGCTGGCGTGATGGGCTTACTTACCGGCGGACTTGGGGCAGGATTTGTGCTGGCCATTTTCATGGCCAACTCGGGAGGTTCTTGGGATAATGCAAAAAAATACATCGAGGAGGGGAACTTCGGGGGTAAGGGTTCCGATTGCCATAAGGCTGCCGTGGTTGGTGATACCGTAGGCGACCCATTCAAGGATACCTCAGGCCCAAGCCTCAACATTCTCATCAAGTTGATGAGCATGGTGTCCATCGTTATGGCGGGGGTTACAGTGGCCTTCAGCATTTTTTAGGAATAGCCATGAATCCTTTAAAAGCCCAGCATATCCAGCTGGGCTTTTTTCTCTCTACCCCCTGCTTCCCCTCTAACCTGATGGCAATTAAATTCGTTAAACCAGCAACCGTGTTATTGAAAAAATCTTACTTTTACACGCCATTTGTCAGAATTATTTCAAAATAACATGACCCAAATTTCAGCCGTAATCATAGCTTACAACGAGGAGGATTACATTGAACGTTGCATAAAATCCGTTCAGGGCGTTGCCGATGAAGTGCTAGTTGTTGACTCATTCTCAACCGATAAAACCGGCGATATTTGCCGGCAGCTGGGAGTTAGGTTTATCCGGCACCCCTTTGAGGGTTACCGCGAGCAGAAAAACTATGCTATGCAGCTTGCAACCTATGACTACATTCTGTCTCTCGATGCCGATGAGGCCCTTTCGGAAGAGCTTAGGCAATCCATACTAAATGTAAAGGAGAACTGGGGTGCTGATGGCTACTACTTTAACCGGTTAAATAACTACTGTGGACAATGGATTCACCATACAAACTGGTACCCCGACAGGAAGCTTAGACTTTTTGACAGGAAAAAGGGCAGCTGGGGTGGAGTAAACCCACATGACAGGGTAGTTATGCAAAAGGGAAGTAAGGTGCATTATCTTAAGGGTGATATGCTACACTGGGTGCATAGCAGCTACGAGGCACACATCGAAAAGGCCAACAAGTTTAGCACCATTGCAGCACATGAATACTTCAAGTTGGGAAAGAAAAGCAGCATTTTCGGTATTTTCTACCACAGTTCATGGTGCTTTTTTAAAGCTTACGTTATCCGGCTTGGATTTCTCGATGGGTATAATGGTTTTGTGGTAAGCTCGCTGACAGCCTACACGCGTTTTTTAAAATACGTAAAATTACGCCATTTGAACCTTCAACATAAATCCGAGAGTTTGAGCGTAGAAAGAATTGCAAAAAAAGAATTCGTACCCCTCACTTCGCAACCAGCATCCGGGAAACCCATTGCCACCATCATTATTACCACCTATAACCAGCCGGAATGGCTAAAAAAGGTACTCTGGGGTTTTAGCATGCAAACCTTCTCCGGATTTGAAATTCTCATAGCCGATGACGGCTCTGATGAAAAAACCAAAGCGGTTATTGAGGAATTTTCAAGAACTGGGAAGTTCCGGCTAAAGCATGTTTGGCATCCCGATATGGGCTTCCGTAAATGCACAATTATTAACAAGGCTATTACCCAGGCATCGTCCGATTACTTAATTTTTACTGACGGGGATTGCATTCCCCGAAACGATTTTGTGGAGACCCATGTAAAATATGCCCGTCGGGGTTACTTTCTAAGTGGCGGCTACTTTAAACTTACCCAGCCTGTCTCCGTGACCATCACCCATGATGATATCACCATGCAGAAACCATTCAAGGCATCCTGGCTGCTTCACCAGGGGCAACCCTTTACCTACAAGCTACTTAAGTTTACCCGCAGCAGGTTTCTGCAAAACCTCCTGAATACCATAACTACTGCCCGTGCCACATGGAATGGGCATAATGTTAGCGGCTGGAAAGCAGATATTGTTGCAGTAAACGGCTATAATGAGAACATGCAGTACGGGGGCTTAGACCGTGAACTTGGCGAAAGGCTTGTCAATTACGGGCTAAAAGGAAAGCAAATTAGGTACAGCGCTGCCTGTATTCACCTGGACCATCCACGTCCGTATAAAACACAACTTACCCTGGACCAAAATAAACAAATCCGCAAGGATGTAAGGAGAAATAAAATTACCTGGACATCCAACGGTATTATCAAGTAACTCTATACATCCATATTTATGCCCAGACCAGTTGCCTCCCTGATTATTTCAACCTACAAGAACGTAGAATTTCTTAATGCTGTCATAAAATCGGTGTTCAGGCAAACCGACAGACGAGTTGAAATTATTATTTCTGAAGATGGGGAGTGTGAACATACTAAAGAATTTGTTTCGGAGCTTAGATCACCCCTTCCTCTCAGGCACTTAACCCAACCCGACGTTGGATGGCGAAAAAATAAAGCTTTAAATCGTGCCATTCTGGCTTCGACAACCGACTACCTAATTTTTATTGACGGCGACTGCATGCTACATCCCCGCTTCATAGAATTTCACCTAAAATTTGCCTCTGACAAAAGTATCCTTGCCGGAAAAAGGGTTAAACTTGACCCGCACACGTCGGCGTTGCTGCTTAACGACCAGCTTGTCGTTTCTCAGATGAATGCCTATTTGCTGAAAAATTTCACTTCGCTCAAAAGGCAAAAGGCAAAATTCATTGAGGAGGGTATATTCATTAATCCCCGGGGGCCATTTGCATTTATACCGGCCATCCGGGCAATGCACCAGCTTAAAGGGTGCAATATGTCTTTTTCCAAAAAGGCCATCTATTCCATAAATGGCTTTGATGAGGATTACATAAACCCGGCAATTGGGGAGGACATTGATCTAACCTGGAGGTTTAAAATGGCGGGTTTTCGGATTAAATCCCTAAGAAATCTGGCAGTTCAGTATCATCTTCATCATAAGGAATGCTGGACAGAACAGGTTATCAACCATGACTTGATGCTCAGGAAGCAAAAGAGTGGGTCGGTGATCTGTTCAAACGGGCTAATCAAAACTTCACTGGGGAATAATTGTTGTCAGGAATAGAGCCAGAATGTATGAATGTTAGCAACCCATCTCTTCTTCGGGCTGCCGAGACCCTCCGTTCCGGAGGCATCATCCTCTACCCAACCGATACGGTGTGGGGGATTGGCTGCGATGCCACAAACCCTGCAGCGGTTGACAAAATATTCAGGTTGAAACAGCGCGACGATAGCAAAAGCATGATTGTGCTGGTTGACCAACCCGGCAGAATTCCATCCTACGTTGACGAGGTACCTGAAGTAGCCTGGGACCTGGTTGAGCTGGCCGATAAACCCCTGACCATCATCTTCCAAAAGGCAAAAAATCTGGCGCCCAACCTCATTGCCCCCGACGGAAGCATCGGCATTAGGGTGGTAAGGCACGATTTCTGCCAGAAGCTAATCCTGCAGTTCGGAAAGCCCATTGTGTCAACCTCTGCCAACATATCCGGACGGCCATTCCCCAAAAACTTCTCCGAAGTTGATGAGGTGATCAAATCGGGAGTGGATTTCATTGTCCCGCAAACCTACGACCATCCTGTATCGGACAAACCTTCTGGTATTATAGCCCTGGGCGATGGCGGACTTGTCCGGATTATCAGGGAGTAGCTACACCGTTATGGGCAGATAATCAACTATATAAGCCAAAAATCAGGTCTTCTTGCCATCCCGACAGGAGTAACGAAAAGTTAATCTCCACTAAATCAAGTTCTATCAAATTTTTGACGTGTTTCGCCTAAAAACCAGATGGGCGTTTTGATAATGACTTGAACGAAAGTTACTTTTGCCCACAGCTAGCACCCTAAAAACCATATCCATTCGCTCCGAATCATTTAGCAATCCCCTGTTAATACCTCTAGCAGTCAAACTTTATGTTGACTTATAACCCCAAAGTTGAATGGTAGCGGCTATTCGGCCTTAAAATAACAGCAAATTTCTCAACAATTTTAATTGCAAATGGCGTATCCTGAATGATACCGGATAAATTAAACATCCTTTTGCAAACCTTAACGGCAACCCCCAACATGGTGGGCATGGCCGTTTTGTTGGGAATGTTGCTCGTGATAGGCCTTCTGCTCTACCGCAACAAACAATTAAAAAATAATAACAAGGAGTTACTGGCGACGATAAGGCAGCTTCAAACCATGAATGCCAGGCAGGAAGAAATTTCTGCAACCCTTACCGACAAGCTGAATGATACCCTCCAAAAGTTGAGCGAACTAACGGAGTGCAAAACCAGCTTTTGGGTCGATTTGAACCATAGAATGCGGACATCCCTAAATGGGCTGCTTGGATTTTCGCAAGCACTTCTTATGAATAACACCACCAAGAAGGAAAAGGATGCTGCGGCTCAACAAATCCAGCAGCTTTGCAATAAAATTATCCTTCTGGCCGACGAAATGGTTGACCTAGCCAAAATAGAAGCCAACCAGCTCGAAGTTCTCCCCGCCAGCTGCAACATTAATAAGCTAATAAGTGATATTTTACACCAACTTACAGAAAATAGGGAGTACATGAGCCGTCAGGTAGCCCTAAAACTTGCGCTATCGCTTGATGACGAGCAGGCCATTATGGTTACCGATGCCGATAAGCTCAAGAAAACGCTGCTGCACATTCTGGGAAAATTATCAAAACTTGCCGAATCCGACACCCTTGAAATTGGCTACAGAGTTGATTCCAATGCAAGCATTACCTTCCATGTTCGGGAAGTAAAGCAGCCCTTTACCGACACATCATCAAACGAAATAATTCTTAGACAATCAGTAAGGTCTAATGGCAAACATTTCACAAGACAACAGGGTGAAGCCGAAATAGGAATGATAATTGCCAATGGTTACGCCAAGGCGTTGGGTGGAGAGTTAGACTTTGGCTCAACGCCTGATGCGGGAAATGTGGTTTACCTACGACTACCCCTGAATATTTCAAAAAAGAAACAGTCAAACGAATTGTTTTGTAGCCCCGAGAATTGGAGTGGTAAAACCATTCTGGTTGTTGAGGATGACCTCATGAATTTTCTGTACATCGAAGCCCTGCTGAAACGCACAAACGTGAGGTTGATACATGCTAAGAACGGGGAGGATGCAGTTGAAATTACCCTACTTCATCCGGAAATAAGCCTTATACTCATGGATCTTCGACTCCCATTTATGGATGGATATAGGGTTGTCCGGGAAATTAGAAAACAAAATCATGACATTCCGATAGTTGCCACAACAGCCAGCAGCATGGCTAATGAAGAGCAGCGTAGCTTAGATGCCGGATGCAACGCATTCATCACAAAGCCTCTCGATTCCGACGAGCTATATAAAACAATAAGGAGGTACATCCGGTAGCTTACAACCAGGGTTAGTTATCCAGATACTTGTTGAGCTCGTTGAGCAGGGAGTTGATTTTGATTGGCTTCTCGAGCAGCGAATCAAGTCCATACTGGTTTACCGCCTCAGCATTCCCCGGGTTGGGGTATGCCGTTTGTCCGATTACCGGAATGCTGCTGTCAAAATCCTTGATAAGCCGCGTGGCTTCAAACCCATCCATATCGGGCATTACGAGATCCATCAACACCAGGTTTATGCTCTCCGGACCCTGTCTTACTATTTCTACGGCTTCCTTACCGTTTTTTGCCCATAAAACCTGGGCGTTTGTCCTTTTAAGCGCTGCCTTGAGGTAAACAAAGTTAACATCAATATCGTCGGCTACCAGAATAGTTTTAGAGCTCCAGTTGAATTTTTGCAGGCGGCTGCCCACGTTGTCCACCTCAAACTTGGAGTTAACCGGAATGTAGGGCACGGTGAAGTAAAAGTTTGTTCCCGATCCCGGGGTGCTGTTGAACCATATTTTACCGCCCAGCTTTTCAACAATATGCTTGGAAATGGCCAGGCCTAAGCCCATACCACCGAATTGCCGGGTGCTCGACTCATCTACCTGGCGAAAGGGGTTGAAGATGAGAGCTTGTTTATCGGTTTCAATCCCAACGCCGCTATCCAGGACGTAGAACATGATGGTAAACTCATCCACAATGGAGTATCCGAACTCGATGAAACCATGGTTGGTGAACTTGCAGGAGTTGACCAGCAGGTGAAAAAGGACCTGTCGTATATGCGCCTCATCGCTGTATATAACCATATCGTCGTGGTGCACCTCCCGACGAAGGCTGAAACGAACGTTGGTGGCTTTTTTATCCTCCTCCAGAATCTGGAGGTACAGCGAGTGCATGAGGGCATTAACCGAGAACTGGGACTTTTTAATATCAAGCGTTCCGGTTTCGATTTCTGAAATTTCAATGAGATTTTCAATCAACCTGAGCAGATCGTTGGAGTTACGGTAGATTATTTCCGAAAGGTTTCGTCGTTCGGTTAGGCTGAGGTCGCTGTCGGAAAGCAGGGATGAAAAACCGATGATGGCATTCAGGGGTGTTCTTATTTCATGTGAAAGATGGGAAAGAAAAGCCGATTTAAGGTTATCGGATTCCTCGGCTTTACTTTTTGCCAGCAGTATTTCCTTTTCGTACTCCTTGTGCTGGGTGATATTCTCCATAACACCAACAATATTTTGCAGACTGCCTGTAGAATCGGTTATGGGGATAAATGAAGCGCTAACCCAGCTATGGCCAATATTTCGATGCTTGAGGTGAACTTCGCCCTGCCATACCCTGCCTCCTAAAGCAGCTGCAACAGCTTTGCCGAGCACCTTAACAGAGTTATACTCCAGGTCGAGGCTGTTGATGTCCTTGCTGTAAACCTCCTCTATCCTATATCCGGTTAGTTCCAGGAAGTATGGGTTTACAAACTCTATTTCGGTAGCTGGTGAAAGGATTACAATGCTTACAGGCGAATTGTCAATCGCTTCCGAGAGCACATCGCGGTACCTCTCCACCTCTCGCCTCTCAGTTGTATCAATCATTATCCCCCCAATACGAAGGTTGTTGCCCACGCCAATAAATTTAAACTTATGAAGAAGGAAATACCGCCAGTGCCCCGATGAATCAACCAGCATAACCTCCTCGGTACTTTCCCTGTACGATTTAACTGGTTTTACACTTTTTTCCTTTGGCAAGAAATCCTTAATGCATGCCCCATTTGATATGTCATTCAGGTAGGCATTCTGGTATATGATTTCATGGGTAATTCCATCCTCAATAAAAACGCCTAAGGGAAACGAGTTCATGAAAATTTCAAACTGCTCCTCGGTTTGCTTTAGGGTCTGTTCCACCTCCAACTTTTCGGTGATGTCCTTAAAATTCTCGATAATCCCTAGAATTTTGCCGCTATCATCGGTAATTGGATTAGTGGCTACAGCAAATCGTGCCTTTTCGCCATTTGACTTAAACCGGAACTCGGTTGTTTCAACCCTTGGCTCACCGGCCAGTATTCGCGACAACGGGCATTCGGCAGTATGACAGTACATCCCCTGAAGTGCACTGTAGCATTTTTCCCCTACCGTTGTGCTGTGTTGTAAACCCGTAAAATCAGCATAGCTCTCGTTAATGTAAACAACCTCAAAATCGGTGTTAATCATTACCACCCCATTTTCCATTGCGTCGAAAAGGTTCACCAACGATGCCCTGCGGAGTAAATCTTCTTCATTTGTTTTGATATTGTCCTCGTGTTTGGCTGCGGTTTTTAGAAAACGGTATCGTTTTACTGCAAACAGCCCTAACAGCAGGATAGATAACGCTCCCAATATTGACACCAAGCCAACCAGCGACACGAAAAGCCTGTGAATTTCGCTAACATCAACTGCTAAAAATGTCATTCCGGCTTTGTTCCCTGATACATCAACTACTTCAGCAAGATTGACCACGTAGAAGTATTGTTTATTCTGCGCTACAACAGCAGGCCATTTGCCAGACTCCAGAACATAAGGATTCCATCTAAATGCGGCTGAATTACTTCCGGTTCTTGGGTTGATTTGAATATCTCCTAAAGTCATGCAGATATTGCATGCGGTTAACCCCTGCAGGTATGAGAGAAGGTTGTCGAATCGGAATAAATAGTCAACATTGTAGCTCTCGAAGCCGAACGACTTCATCCCCCAAAAACCATCGGAACGCTTAACCGCTGTGGCAACCTCAAATGGAAATACTTTGCTTTCAGAAAACAGGTAGAATTCCGAATTGTCATCTGATGGGCTACTATACACTGTTTTGCCTTCACGCCTAACATTTTGTACCCGAACATAGGAATCGGTTGTAAATTTTAGCGATACCAGCGGGTCATTATACGTTTCAAGCGTTAAATTATTGGCAATGCCGTTCTCAATGGTTTGAAAGTAACCAGTAGAACGGTTGTGGATTTCCTGAACATTGGCGTCAAACTCTCTACGTATTAGCTCTGCGTAGTGCTTTTTGGCCAAAACAAGCGGGACAATTGTCAGGGCGGTTACAGCAATAAAGGCAACCGTAAGTATAATCCAGAATCGGAATGTATTTCTACGAATAATCACAAAAACCAGCAATATTACTAGCTTCAAAAATATGAATATTTATTTCATTAGCCACATCACTGCCTAATACTTTTACGAAAAGATTGTTCACCACATCTTCGGGTTGCAGGCGTAGAGCAAGCCCTAATCTGGCTCCGCTATCAACATTAAATTCTCCACAATGCTATCACTTACAAAGTAGGCCGACGGGCTTATCAGGAGTGTATTGCCTTTGGTTCGGCTCATCCTCCCGTCATCTATATACTTTTGGGCAGACTTGTTTAAAAAGCTGGCGAAACTTTCTCCAAACATGCGGGAAACATCATCCGTATTCACACCCCAAATGGTTCGTAACCTGGTAATGAGCAGCTCATTATACTTTGAAACAGCACTAAGGCTCTCCATTTCAATATTTGGCGAATTATTCTTTATTCCGTCTTCCCAGCGCTCTAGCGAGTAAGGATTCCACTGCCTTACAGCTCCATTGTAGGAATGGGCTGCCGGTCCAAGGCCTAAGTACTCCTCACCAAGCCAGTAGGAGCTATTGTGCCTGGAAATAAATCCTTCCTTGGCAAAATTAGAGACCTCGTAGTGGAGGTAGCCCTTTGATTGGGCAAAACTACGAAGGAGTTCGAACTGCCCAAGGCTCAACTCCTCATCAAGGGCGGTAAACAATCCCTTCCTTAACCTACGGGTAAGCGGGGTGTTCCCTTCATACGTAAGGTGGTAGCACGAAAGGTGTTGGGGATTCAAATTTTCTGCCACACTTAGTGAATGCTCCCAGGTTTGAAGCGTTGAGCCGGGAATGCCGTATATCAAATCTATGCTGATGTTTTCAAAACCTGCATCCTGAGCATTATGCACAGCAACCGAGGAGGATTCAACGCTATGCCGTCGCCCCAGAAAGCTAAGTTCTGCCTGGTTGAACGACTGCACGCCTATACTTATCCTGTTTACACCCAACCTCTTATAGCTCCGAAAAAGCTCCAACGAAACGTCATCTGGGTTTACCTCAATGGTGATTTCAGCATCACCATTCAGGCTGCTAAGAGTATCAATGCCTTCAAGTATCCTCCCGACACTTTCAATGGGAAGCAGGGAGGGAGTTCCCCCGCCAAGGTAAACAGTGCTGATGCGCTTGTCGTTTAAGAAGTTTCCTCGTAGCAGCAGTTCATGGTTGATAAGCTTGTCAAAATCACCGGTAATAAACCTTTCCCCCACCGAGTAAAAATCACAGTAGAGGCACTTGCGCCTGCAGAAGGGAATATGCACGTATATACCAGCCACCTTGTCACCAAATGATTACGACACAAAAACAGATATAAAAGCCAAAAAGCCATTATCTTTGCAAAGTTAACGTTATACGAACACAAACCATTTCATCTATTGGCAGAAAAGGTAATTATACCCGGCAACATGGAAAAAGAAAAGCTAGCCATCGCCTCCGACCATGCAGGTTACCACCTGAAAGAGGATTTAAAGCAGTTTCTTGGGGAATTGGGATATCATGTTTGGGATTTTGGAACGCACAGCGAGGATAGCGTTGACTATCCCGATTTTGCCCATCCGCTGGCACAAGCGGTCGAGAATGGCGAATATCGTTTTGGATTCTTGCTTTGCGGAAGCGGGAATGGCGTATCGATAACTGCCAACAAGCACCAGGGAATTAGGGCTGCACTTTGCTGGATCCCTGAAATTGCCAGCCTTGCCCGTATGCATAACGATGCCAACGTTTGCTCAATTCCGGCCCGATTTGTTTCGGCTCAGGAAGCTAAGCTAATTGCAAAAGCCTTTCTGGATGCCCGGTTTGAAGGTGGCCGGCATTCCCGTAGAGTTGAAAAAATTCCACTATCCAAATAACAACCCAACAATATTCTAAGAAAATGGATCAGAACAAACCAATCTCCTCGTTTATCGAGAAGCATTACCTGCATTTCAACGCTGCTTCACTTGTTGATGCAGCTAAGGCCTACAAAAAACACCTTGCCGATGGCAAGAAGATGATGATCACCCTTGGCGGCGCCATGAGCACTGCCGAGCTTGGTATAAGCCTGGCCGAAATGATAAGGCAGGATAAGGTTCAGATTATAACCTGTACCGGGGCAAACCTTGAGGAAGACTTGATGAACCTGGTGGCCCACAACCACTACAAACGAGTTCCCGATTACCGCGATTTTACTCCACAACAGGAATGGGATTTGCTTCAAAGCGGCCTTAACAGGGTTACAGATACCTGTATCCCCGAGGAGGAGGCATTCAGGAGGCTGCAATCACACCTCTTCGACATTTGGAAGAGCGCCCTCGACAAGGGGGAACGTTTTTTCCCCTATGAGTACATGTACAAGCTAATTCGTAGCGGTGTGCTGAAGCAGTACTATGAGATTGATCCCAAAAACTCATGGATGCTTGCTGCTGCCGAAAAAAACCTGCCAATTATTGTTCCAGGCTGGGAGGACTCTACCATGGGCAATATTTTTGCCGCCTACTGTATTAAAAACGAGCTTAAACCCAGCATCATGAAAACTGGTATAGAGTACATGATGTTCCTGGCCGATTGGTACACCAAAAATGCCGGGAAAGAGGGCATTGGCTTCTTCCAAATTGGCGGAGGAATTTCAGGTGATTTCCCAATTTGCGTGGTTCCCATGCTTACACAGGACCTGGAACGAGAGGATACACCTTTCTGGAGCTACTTCTGCCAGATTAGCGATTCCACCACCAGCTACGGGTCATACTCCGGAGCAGTTCCAAATGAAAAAATCACCTGGGGAAAGCTGGGCATCAACACCCCAAAATTCATCATCGAATCGGACGCTACTATTGTTGCCCCCCTAATATTTGCCTACGTGCTGGGTTGGTAGAAGGTGAACTCAGCTCCATTGCGCAGCAATACAATAGATGTTGGCTTGGCCGGGGAGAACTCTCCGGCCTTGCTTTTGAACATAACCCTGGCAAGCCAAAAAGTCAAATATTCCCCCGATGCACCCCCATGCTTTTTCTTGTGGTCATTCCTTCCTAAATTTGTGCAGTTGTAAAGTAGCTAAACCTTGAACATAGAAGAATATCTGGCAGGATTCTCCCTTTCCGGCAGTGCCGGCATAAAAACCCAGGTGTTAGACTTACCGGTTAGGGGCTCAACATACCCTGTATTTATCAACGAGTATTGGACATCAAAACAGCGGCAGGCAAGCTCCATCCACGAAATCTCCTACCGGGCTTGTTTTAAACCCCAACTTCCGCACTTTTTCATTGAACGCCTGACCTCCGAAGACGAAACTGTTTACGATCCATTTCTGGGGCGGGGAACAACCATTATTGAAGCTGCTCTCATGGGCCGTAACGTTGCAGGCAACGATGTAAACCCGTTGAGCCTTATGCTCACCCGACCCAGGTTGTTTATCCCAAACCTTGCCGATGTGCAGCAACGACTTTCCAGCATACCCGTTAATTCTTCCTTAAGAGCAAGTTCCGACTTAAGTATGTTTTTTCACCCCCAGACCGAAGCAGAAATAGTGAGCTTGCGTAATTACCTGGACACAAGAAAGCAACAAGAAAAGGAGGATGAGGTGGACCAGTGGATACGAATGGTGGCAACCAACAGGCTTACGGGTCATTCGGTCAACTTCTTTTCGGGCTACACGCTACCGCCCAACCAGGCCATAAGTGCCGAAAAACAAAGAATGCTGAACATTAAACATGGTAAAACTCCTGGCTACAAGAACGTTAAGTCAATCATTCTGAAAAAATCGGGGGATTTACTGCGGAATATATCCGAGGAAGAAACCAGCCGCCTGCGCAAGGCGGGGGAAAAGGCCATTCTCCTGAACACCGATGCACGCCATGCCAACACCCTGCCCGATAACTCGGTTAGCCTTACCATAACCTCCCCGCCCTTCCTTAACGTGGTGCAGTATGCAGCCGACAACTGGCTTCGATGCTGGTTTAACAACATCAATATTCAGGATGTTGCATCCCGAATTACCATGTCTAAAACCATTGAGGAGTGGGAAAATGTGATGCGTGAGGTATTCGTGATGCTTTACTCCAAAACTAAACACAAGGGCTACGTGGCATTTGAGGTTGGTGAAGTTAGAAATGGTAAGGTAAAGCTGGAGAACCATGTAGTCCCCTTAGGCCTCGAAGCCGGTTTTGACTGCGTGGGAATACTAATCAACCAACAGAAATTTACTAAAACATCAAATATTTGGGGGGTTAGCAACAACTCAAGGGGCACTAACACCAACAGAATTGTCCTTTTCAGGAAATCCAAATAGCCCACATTGAAAAAATTTTTAGTAAAGCATCATACCTAAAAGAACTACTGTTCAGCCATTTCAAATATGATTTTAACCCATCACCGTAATTTTTGCGTATATTTGAACGCTAAACTGTTGAGCTACCCATGGGTAAATTTTGAACTGCTTCAAAATTCATTTTAATTCATAGGGAATATAGCTCGGTATGGTAAGCAAGTAGAAACATAAGTTTTCTAGGTTCATTTACTTTTACAACCAGCTGTAGTGTCAGTAACATAAACTTAAGCAGATGAATAAGATCCTGAGCAAAGCCCTACCCCATGTTATTGCCGTGCTAGTGTTTATGGCAATTTCACTTGCCTATTTTTATCCTCAAATTCAGGGCAAAAGGCTCTACCAGCACGATATTGCCCAGTGGAGGGGATCGGCTAAGGAAATTATGGACTTCAAGGAAAAAACGGGGAAGGAAACCCTATGGACCAACAGCATGTTTGGAGGAATGCCCGCCTACCTGATTTCAGCCAACTATTCAGGCAACCTGATGCTGAAGGTTAACAAGGCAATGAATTTTCTACAACGTCCTGCCAGCTTCATTTTTATTGCTATGCTTGGTTTCTACATCCTGCTGCTTGTTTTCGGATTAAATCCTTGGCTGAGTTTGGTTGGTGCGCTAGGCTACGGCCTATCAACATATTTTTTCATCATAATTGGAGCAGGGCATAACTCCAAAATTCAGGCAATTGGCTATGTTGCACCCATGATTGCAGGACTGGTTATGGCCTGTAAGGGAAGGTTCTGGGGCGGAATGGCCATATTTGGCTTTTTCTTTGGGCTTAACCTGGCAAGTGGGCATCCACAAATTACCTACTACAGCGCATTTATCATGCTGGCCCTGCTTGTTGCGTTCTTCATAAATGCCCAAAAGACCAAAACCCTGAAAACTATCTATAAGGCCATCGGATTTCTTGCAATTGCAGGAATTCTTGCTGTGGGATCAAACTTTAGCAACCTATGGTTTACCTACGATTACGGCAAAGACTCCATAAGGGGGAAATCTGAGCTAACCGACAACCAGCACAACAAAACCTCGGGACTCGACAAGGATTACGTTACCCAGTGGAGCTACGGAGTTGCGGAAACCTTCAACATGCTAATCCCCAACCTTATGGGAGGCGCCAGCTCCATGGATGTTGGCGTAAACTCCGAAACATTCAAGTTCCTGCGTCAAAATGGGGTTCCCTTTAGCCAGGCGCAAACAATTGTGAAGCAGCTGCCAACCTACTGGGGACCACAACCCTCAACCTCGGGACCTGTTTACGTGGGCGCCATCATTTTTTTCCTCTTCATACTAGGCATGTTTCTTCTTAGAGGCCCCGAAAAGTGGGCATTGTTTGCAGTTACCCTACTGGCAATCCTACTAGCCTGGGGGCACCACTTCAACTTCCTTACAAATTTTTTTCTCAACTACTTTCCGGCCTACAACAAATTCCGGACAGTCTCGATGATTCTGGTGGTTGCCGAGCTAACCATGCCCCTAATAGGTTTTCTGGGCTTAAAGGAGATTTATGAGGGAAAAATTGCTAAACCAGACTTTCTCAGGGCATTTAAATGGGCAACTGGTATTACCGCAGGAATTTGCTTGTTTTTCTTGATATTTGGAAGGGGCATTTTTAACTTTAGCGGAGCTGTTGATCAGCAGCTTGGCTGGCCAAAGGAACTTATTGATGTCCTAAAAAGAGACCGGCAGCACATGCTGACTAACGACTCCCTCCGTTCGCTATTTTTTGTTCTTGCCGGAGCGGGCATTGTTTACGCATTTTTTATCAAAAAAATAAAACCTTCCTACTTCCTGCTTTCCTTAGGCCTGCTCATTACAATAGATATGTGGGTGGTTAACAAGCGCTACATGAACAACGATGGCTTTGTTAATAAACGAATGGTAGAAGCCCCTTTTACCCCCACGGATGCCGATAAGCAGATTTTAGCCGACAAAAGCCCGGACTTCAGGGTGTTCAACCTTACGGTAAGCCCTTTCAACGATGCCTCTACATCCTTCTACCACAAGTCTATAGGCGGCTACCATGGAGCTAAGCTCCGCCGCTACCAGGACCTTATTGACTACCACCTTTCAAAGGGTAACATGGCTGTTTTGAACATGCTGAATACCAAGTACTTCATTCAGCCCGGACAGAATGGTCCTATAGCCCTACCCAACCCCGATGCACTAGGAAATGTTTGGTTTGTCGATTCTATCAAACTTGTTAACAACCCCGACGAGGAAATTCAGGCACTCTACAACTTTAACCCTAAAACTACCGCTATTGTTGATAAAAAGTTTGAATCGCTGCTAGCCGATTTTAAACCCGACAACTCCGGTGCAGGAAACATTGAGCTGGTTGAATACGCACCAAATATGCTGAAATACCACTCAATATCCAACCAGCCAAAATTGGCAGTTTTCTCTGAAATCTACTATCCTAAAGGGTGGAAGGCCAGCATTGATGGAAAACCTGCGCCGCACTTCAGGGCAAACTATGTTCTCCGGGCAATGATAGTACCGGCTGGGGAACACCGTATCGAGTTCACCTTCGACCCCCCAATGTGGAGGGTTGGAAAAAGTATTGACCTGACCTCCTCCCTGCTCCTGATTTTAATATTCGTAGGCTGGATAGGGTGGAGCGCATTTAGTAAGAAATCTATCTAATTGAAGCCATCCTACCCATGAAGAACCAAACCAAAAAATCGGCTAAGGGGCGGTTGCGAAATTCCTACATCTCGTCTATCATTAGCATTTCTCTGGTTCTTTTCACCTTGGGCATACTGGGCTTGCTCGTTATTAGCTCCCAAAAACTCTCTGACTACATGAAGGAGAATATTGGCTTTACCATTTACCTTAACGACAGCGTTAGTAACGCCGATGCAAACTACTTGAAAAAACTTCTTGATGCCTCAACCTACGTCAGATCTTCGCAGTACTACAGCAAGGAAGATGCAGCCAGCCTTATGGAAAAGGAGCTGGGAGAGGACTTCATTTCCTATCTTGGATACAACCCGCTTTCTGCCTTTATCGACGTCAGGCTGAAGGCTGACTATGCCAACAACGACAGCATTCCAAAAATTGAAAGTTGGCTGAAGCAGTTCCAGCAAGTCAAGGAGGTTGACTACCAAAAATCGCTGGTCAACCTGGTCAACGAAAATGTAAGCCGGTTGGGTTTGGTAGTGCTGGCTTTTGGCGCCCTGATGCTTTTCATCGCACTGGTGCTTATTAACAACACCATCCGGCTTTCGGTTTACTCCCGTAGGTTCCTCATAAATACTATGAAGCAGGTGGGGGCCACCTGGGGTTTTATCCGTAAGCCATTCCTTCTCCGAAGCATTCTGCATGGCCTCTATGCCTCTATTATTGCAATCGGCCTGCTTTCCGGACTTATTTACGGAATAAGAAACGAAGTTGCAGATATTCTTCAGATTGTTGAACCCTACTATATTATGGGTATATTTGCAGCGGTTACATTGGTGGGAATAGCTATCAACTTAACAGCTACACTCTTAGCAGTAAACAAGTTCCTGAGGCTAAACGCCGATGACCTATACTACTAACAGCTAACATTTCAAACTATTTAATACTACGCTGATATGGCCAAAAATGCAAACAAGCCGGCCGATAGCTCTCAGGTTGAGGGGAAGTTCGCGCTTGGAAAGGAAAATTACAAGTTGTTGCTGGTAGGATTCGGCATCATCATTCTGGGATTTATTCTCATGGCCGGTGGCGGTTCAAAGGACCCCAATGTTTTTGACCCGCGAATCTTTAGCTTCAGGCGTATAACACTAGCCCCTATTGTTGTGCTGGGCGGCTTTGTGTTTGAAATCTATGCTATTATGAAAAAACCAAAACACAAGAGTTAGTCGCCGACAACAGGAATAGCCACCCTATCCAATTTTACGCTATTGGGTATTGTAAAGATGGCAATGCTAACATCTTTATACGCGTAGTATTGCGCTGGACAACTCCACGGTAAAGGCACGCATCAAGTTTCTTGCCGGCTTATGTCCGTTAAGGCTGCTTGGGTAATTCATCTTGCAAAACTACTTTTTTGTGGCCATTTACACCGCCAACATCGCATGATGCAAAATATTAAATGCTTTCCCCAATTAGAATAGACTCTTCTTTGCTCTCCTTCAAATGATACAGCATAAATCGTTACAATTATTGGCCACCAGCATTTTCAATTTATGGACGTAAATAACTTTAACGCAACCAAGGAGGGAACAGCCATTCTGGTTGATAAGCCTCTTGGATGGACGTCATTTAACGTGGTAGGTAAAATTAGGACGCTCATCCATCGGGCTACCGGTGATAGAACCATCAAGGTAGGCCATGCTGGAACCCTTGATCCCTTGGCCACAGGGCTACTGGTTATTTGCACAGGTAGGGCAACCAAGCAAATTGACAGCCTGATGAACGGGAAAAAGGAGTACTTGGCAACGCTAAAATTGGGAGAAACCACCCCTTCTTTTGACTTGGAAACACCCCCCGATGGGCAATTTCCGACAGAACATATTACTCCAACCCTGATTGCAGAAACCCTAAAGAACTTTATGGGAATTCAGCACCAGACTCCTCCTCTGTTTTCAGCAAAGTACATAAATGGGAAGAGAGCGTATAAGTACGCCCGTAAGGGAATTGAAGTAGCCTTGGAACCCGTACCCATCGAAATATTTGAAATGGAGATGTTAAGCTTTGAGCCCCCATTGCTAACCCTAAGAATATGCTGTAGCAAGGGAACATATATTAGAGC
>DCDD01000175.1 GCA_002316235.1 Bacteroidales bacterium UBA1064 | reverse complement strand
GCTGGCCGAGTTTAAGCTGACAACCAAATCCAGCGCTTTCCTAATTTTTTTCAGCTCATCCTTTCCACAGCTACCCCGTAAAACCCGGAGTAAGTCCCTGTACTTATCTGCTATGGCATTGGTTTTCAACTTGTAAGATGTTTAATTAGCATGTGTTCATACCCCGTAAATATATAAATTTGCAAATACTTAATTTTCGTATATTCAACCTGAGGTGTTTTACAGCGCTAGCCTAACTTTCCCTGTTCATAATTTTAATTTCTCAAGTATATTTGAAAAATAATTAGCGTTAACGTCATAAGCTTAAAGACAAACCAATGACAGCAGAAGAAAAAGATAGGGTGCAACAGCGCATCATGTTTTTGCGTGATGAGCTTAACCGCCACAACTACCTCTACTACGTGAAAACTGCTCCGGAAATCAGCGATTTTGACTTTGATATGATGTTAAACGAGCTGGTGGAGCTCGAAAAGCAGTACCCCGAGTTTGATGATGTCAACTCGCCCTCGCGTAGGGTGGGAAGCGATTCGAGTGCTGAGTTTAAGCAGGTACAACATCGCTATCCCATGCTGTCGTTGGCAAATACCTATTCTGAAGGCGAGTTGCGCGATTTTGACAACCGGGTGCGTAATGCCCTTTCGGAACCCCCAACCTACGTTTGCGAGCTAAAATTTGATGGCGTGGCAATAGGCCTTACCTACTTCGATGGCAGGCTGGTGCAGGCTGTTACCCGCGGCGATGGTTCTGCAGGTGATGATGTTACTGCCAACGCTCGCACCATTAGAACCATACCCTTGAAACTTCATGGTTCGGATTACCCGAGGGAGTTTGAAATTAGGGGTGAGATCATTATGCCGCGAGCTATTTTTGATGAGCTTAACCGTGAGCGGGAGGATGAGGGAGAGCAGCCTTTTGCCAATCCCCGGAATGCTGCTGCAGGCACCCTAAAGCTTCTCAACCCTTCAGCTGTTGCCAAGCGCAGGCTCGACAGTTTTTTTTACTATATGCTTGGGGAAGAGTTGCCTTTTGATAACCATTACCAGAACTTGATGGCTGCAAAGGAGTGGGGGTTTAAAATTTCCGAGCATATACAGCTTTGTTCGAATCTGGAGTGTGTATTCGATTTCATAAAGTATTGGGATTTGGCGCGTAAGCAGCTGCCCTTTGATACCGATGGGGTGGTGGTAAAGGTTAACAGCTACCGCCATCAGGCTATACTTGGAATGACTGCCAAAACCCCACGCTGGGCCATTGCCTACAAGTACAAACCCGAGCAGGTTTCAACCGTTCTGCTTTCTGTTGATTTTCAGGTTGGCCGCACAGGTGCCATTACTCCAGTGGCCAACCTTAAACCTGTTAAGCTGGCCGGCACTGTTGTTAAGCGTGCTTCGCTTCACAATGCCGATCAGGTAGCCCTGTTGGATGTTCGCATCGGCGATTGGGTTTATGTTGAGAAGGGCGGTGAAATTATCCCCAAGATTGTTGGAGTTGACCTGTCAAAACGTAGCCCTTTAGCCAAAATACTCGAATTTCCTACCCATTGCCCCGAATGCGGTTCTAAGCTGGTAAAAATAGAGGATGAAGCAAGACACTTTTGCCCCAACCAGTTTGCCTGTCCACCACAAATTAAGGGCAGAATAGAGCATTTTATAAGCCGTAAGGCTATGAATATTGATGGACTAGGGGAGGAGACCGTTGCTTTGCTTTACGACAATGGTCTGGTAAAAGATGCTGCTGACCTGTACTTTCTCAAAAAGGATCAACTTTTATTGCTTGACCGTTTTGCCCATAAATCTGCTGAAAATGCCATTAGAAGTATCGAAAAATCTAAAAACGTACCCTTTTATAGGGTTGTTTACGCCATTGGAATTCGATACGTAGGTGAAGCTACAGCACGAAGCTTGGCACAACATTTCGGAAGCATGGAGGCTATTGCCAAGGCTACCTACAACGAACTTGTTGAGGTTGAGGATATTGGAGACAGAATTGCCCAAAGCATCATTGAATTTTTTTCAAACCCTGCTAACAGGCAACTTGTCGAGAAGCTAAAAATGGCGGGATTAAAACTTCAAGTAGAGCAGAACGAAAACCTCCAGCTTTCGGATGCGCTTAAGGGAATGTCGGTAGTCATTTCCGGAACATTTTCAAAAGTTTCGCGCGACGAGTTAAAAGAACTTATCCGCCAGCACGGCGGGAAAAATGTAAGCAGCGTTTCGGCTTCCACCTCCCTTTTAATTGCAGGCAATAATATTGGACCTTCTAAACTTGAAAAGGCAACAAAGCTGGGAGTTAAAATAGTTGGCGAGGATGAGTTTTTTAAGCTTATTGGTCAAGAGTAGCGCATTCTACCTTTGGGGGGAGGCAACAACCTGGCTGCACTAAACTATTTTGGGATTGGAAGCTTCAGGGTTGTCAATTTTCAAGCGGTTGCCCTCCGACTTTGTAAAGCTTTGTTAAATTTGATTATCAACCCATTTTTTTGTAAAATTGCCTTTTAGATTATCCTTCTAAATTTGCCGAGTTTTAGAATTAAGTAGCGGGTTAATAGCACTTTTATTATTATTGATAAGCTAGAATGCGAAGGTATGTTTGACGATTATAAGTACAAAAAAGCTCTGAACGAGATTAATAGGCAAGCTCAAGGGTTTAAGAGGCAGAGAATGGTGCATAACCTCACTACTGCCCGTAAGATTTTGATAGTATTTACCCTCAACAGTCAGGAAGTTCTTGACAGCGTGTTAAACCTGGTTAAATATTTTGAAAGTTTAAACATAACTGTCCACGCTTTAGGCTACTACCCCCAAAAGGAGGTGCCACAAGTTTTCACCATGCACCCAGGGATAACCATATTTAGTAAGGCCGAAACCAACTGGTATGGAAAACCCTTATCCTCCGATGTTGAAGCCTTCATTAACAAGGAGTATGATATTCTTATTGATGTAGATTTTGATGAGGTTGTTCCAGTACGATGGATTTCGACATTTTCTAAAGCGAAATTCAAGCTGGGCTCTCAAAACTACCTCAACAACCCGTTTGATTTGATTTTAACGGTTGACAAGCTTAAGGGATTGCCATACCTCTGTGAGCAGGTAAAACAGGTTCTCTTTAAGCTCAACAACCGTTTTGCCGATGAACCCCATCAGGCTTAAAACTAGCTTATCCGACTATTATGCAAAACGATAGATTTAAGGGATTAGGGGTTGCCATGGTAACCCCTTTCAGCAGCAGCAAAGCTATTGACTACTCCGCTACCGATAGGTTGCTGGAGTATTTGGTTGACGGGGGAGTTGACTACCTGGTTGTGATGGGGACAACCGGTGAAGCCTCGACCCTGACAGACGATGAAAAGCACGAGTTAATTGCGCATGTAGTTGAAAAAAATAACGGCAGGTTACCCATTGTTTTAGGTGTTGGCGGTAACTGCACCTCGAGCGTGATTAGCTCCATAAAACACTTCAACCTAAAGGGTGTTGATGCCATTCTTTCGGTTACGCCCTACTACAACAAGCCAACCCAGAAGGGGTTGGAAATGCACTTCAGAGCTGTGGCTGAAAGCTCTCCATTACCCCTGATTCTCTACAATGTTCCGGGTAGAACGGGAGTTAATATGAGTGCCCAAACCACGCTAACCCTGGCCAACGAGGTCCCAAATATTATCGGTATAAAAGAAGCTTCAGGAAACCTCAACCAAATGGCGTACATCCTGAGGGATAGACCCGATAATTTTTTGGTAATTTCCGGCGACGATGGCTTGGCATTATCACAAATGGCCATGGGTGCTGATGGTATTATTTCGGTTGTGGGCAATGCCGTGCCGGGACGTTTTGCCGAAATGGTTCATTTTGCTCAAAAAGGCAAGTTTGCTGAGGCTGCCGTCATTCACCTGAAGCTGGTGGAGCTGATTGACGCTCTTTTCGTTGAGGGAAATCCCGGAGGGGTTAAAGCAGCATTGTCAATACTTGGCATTATCGACAACAACCTTCGGTTACCCCTTGTACCGGTTGGCGAAGCCACACTTCAGAAACTTACCATGTTGCTGAAAAGCCTTTAACAGCCGAGCTAATGTTTTTATAGCTACAAGACCACACCCGCTAACTTCTTGTTGGTGTCCATTAACTTCTATTTTACTACGGAGTTTATAGTTCGGCAACACAACCAACTTATTATTTTGAATTTGCTGATAGGCTGCCGGTTCACACATCAAGTTTTACGCTATAATTTTATATTGTGGTTATATATCGTTTAAAGGTTTACTAATTTTGAGTCAACAAAATTATTGCCTTATGAATAAAATAAAACCTATTATGCCAGTGATGCTGATGATTGTGCTTGTAGCTGCCTCATCATGCACATCTAATCAGAAAAAAATGGAAAAACAAATGGCCGACTTTATTGCAAAAGTTGAGTCGAAGGTAATTCCCTTATCCAAAGAAGCTGCTATAGCTTCGTGGGATGCCTCCATATCGGGTAAGGATGAAGATTACCAGCGATCGGAGAAAGCCCAGGTTGAGCTGGTTAAAATTTTTGCAGACACCTCGCTTTTTGCAGAGCTTAAGAGTATTAAAGAATCCGGATTGGTAAAGGATTCGGTGCTTTCTCGTCAAATGGACATTCTTTACCTGGCCTTTCTTCGTAATCAGGTTGACCCGACCCTACTCGAGAAAGAAATTGCCATGGAGGCCAACCTTGAGAAGAAGTACTCCAACTTTAGGGCTAAAATTGGCAGCAAGCAGCTAACCGATAACGAAATAGAAGACATACTTGCCACTTCGACCCAAAGCAGCGAGGTGGAGAGTGCCTGGAAGGCGCACAAAAAAATTGGCCCCGAGGTTGCCCCCGATATCATTGAGCTGGTTAAGGTACGCAACCAGATTGCCCAAAAATTGGGCTATGCCAACTACCACACCATGAACATGGTTCTCTCTGAACAAGATCCCGACGAAGTGTTGGCACTTTTTGATGAGCTCGACAGCTTAACCTCTGGGTCGTTTTCCGAGCTTAAACTCGAAATTGACTCCTACTTGTCTAAACGCTTTGGAGTTTCCCCCGACAAGTTGATGCCCTGGCATTACCAAAATAGGTACTTTCAGGAAGCTCCCAAAATTTACAATGTTAATCTCGACCAATTTTACAGCGACAAGGATGTGGTTGCACTTACAGCCAAATTCTACAACGGAATTGGCCTTAACATTGACGACATAATAGCTCGTTCCGATCTCTACGAGAAACCCGGGAAAAATCAACATGCCTATTGCACGGATATTGACCGTTCGGGCGATGTTAGGGTGCTTTGCAACGTGAAGCCAACCTATGGTTGGATGAATACCCTTTTGCATGAGAATGGCCATGCCGTTTACTCCAAGTATAACGATCCCGCAAAACCTTACTTCCTAAGAGATGCCGCTCATAGCTTTACAACCGAGGCAATTGCCGAAATGATGGGACGTCTGGCAAGCAACCCCCAGTGGATGCTCGATATGGGAATTATCACCCCTGAACAAAAAGAACAAATTGCTTCCGAATGCCTAAAATCCCTTAGGCTTGAGCAGCTCGTGTTTAGCCGCTGGGCTCAGGTGATGTACCGTTTCGAAAAGGAGATGTACGCCAATCCCGATCAGGATTTGAATTCCCTTTGGTGGAGCATGGTTGAAAAGTACCAGCTGTTGAAAAAACCTGAAGGACGTAACGAACCCGATTGGGCTTCAAAAATTCATGTTGCCCTCTACCCATGCTACTATCATAACTACTTGATGGGAGAAATGCTTGCCTCACAGCTTAATGCCTACATAGCTGCCAACGTGCTAAAGATTAGTGATTTTAATGCGGCTAGTTTTGTGGGACACCCCGAAGTGGGTGCATACCTCAAGGAAAAGGTTTTTGTGCCAGGATGCCTGTATCCCTGGAACGAAATGATTGAGAAGGCCACTGGCGAAAAGCTAACGGCAAAGTACTATGCCCTCCAGTTTGTGAAGTAAGCAGATTAGGAGCATATCCTTTTAAAAGACTACCTCTGCCTCCGGGCAGCGAGTAGCCTTTTTTTTGGTTAGTTTGTGGAAACTATTTTTTCTTCCTTTTATCAACAGCCCTGAATAGCAAATCCGACGATTGAATAAGCTTATTTTTCAGGTTATCGGGTACATTAGGGTGCTGGTTTAGCCAGCTGCTTACAATTTCAGCAGCTTGGTTGCTGTTTTTACCCCATAGAATGGCATCAAGCCAAGTTTTGGGGAAGAAGATATCTCCTGTTTGCTGAATCTCGGGAAGTAAATCCAATGAAGCCCTTAGGTATTGGCTGGCAAAACTATCCCTTAAGGGATGGTTAAAGTAGTGAAGGGCTTCAGCCACCCAGGGTTCAGGTCGTCGGTTTTCAGGAATCAGCAAGCTATGGAAAAAGTCGTCGCGTAAGGCGTCATCGGGACTTAGGGCGCGTCGAACAAATCGGAATTTTGCAAGCAAGTCGGGGTTGGCTATTCTTTTTTCCTGTAGATCCAGAATACTGTCGGCATTATGCACATTTCTAACAGCTAGCTCGTAGGCTAGAAAGGTTAAATCGGTCTCCGTGAAGGTTAAACCTGGTAAAGATTTATTACCGCTCCATATTCCATACAGCTCTTCAGCGGCATTGCTGGACACAGCTATCCTGGCGTATGTCTTGAAAATTGACTTTCGCTCATCAGCTGGGATTGAACTGTTTAGTAACAACTTGGAGAATTGAATTTCAACCTGTTGCGATAAATTTTCCCTGGCGCTATCCGCCAGAAAAGTCCACCAGTAGGTTTCAATACTGGCAAGGATGTAGCTGCGCACTTGAGGTTCGTTTTCCCTTGCAAGTGAGGCAAGTAGCATGTTGAAGTAGGTATTTCCATCAAGTTTGCCGTTTAAAAATAGCTCGTTAGCCGATATCAAGGATGCTGAACGGGTAACCGGATCGGCTATTCGAAAAGAACTATCACACAGTAGTTTAAGCGACTGCGAATCGGGGACAAACATCCCGTAACCAAGCCCGTCAGCATTTGGAACAATCACTCTTTCTAGTTCACAGCTACTTGCAAATAGTGTAGAAACTTCAGGTTGAATATGCTGAATGGGTTTAGCCTCGTTTACATTGCTACCGCATAAAACCTCCACGCTGTAAACCATTGGAAGCTGTACGCCGATTTTTTTTACTACGTACATGCTATCGTTTAGCGTTGCTTTAAGGGTTGGCATACCAACACTTTCAATCCAAGCCTTACTCCATACACTTAAATTTAGTGAGGTTAACGGGTCAAGAATGTCTATCAGCTCATCCCAGCTGGCGTTTCCCATGCTATAGGTATTCAGATACTTTCTTAATCCCTCCTGAAAAGCACTAACACCCATAGCCATTTCAAGCTGCATAAGGGCAATGGGAGCTTTATGGTAAATGATATCGCCATAAAGCGAGCCGGCGTTAAGCAGGTTGTCAAGTTCCTGCCGTATAGGGTTAGCTCCAGCCGTTCTGTCAACTGAATAAGCACGTGGGTAGTGAGATAGCAGAAAGCTAAGCTGGTGGTTGAACTCGGGAAACTGGGGATTGACAATTTTATCGGCCATCAAGCCTGCGAATACCTCCTTTAGCCAAACATCATTGAACCATCGCATGGTAACCAGGTCCCCGAACCACTGGTGTGAGACCTCATGGGCAATAAGGTTTGCGCGATTAAGCAGCTTGTTTTCTGACGGATCGCCTTCGAGCAAGATGCTTGATTCCCGGTAGTAGATTGCTCCAGGATGCTCCATTCCATTATACTGAAAATCGGGAATAAGCACGATGTCCAGCTTGCTGAATGGATATAGAATGGCCGTATAGTTTTCCATCCAGCCCAGCGATTGGGTGTGCAACTCGTAAATGGCTTCAATATTACGATTTACCTTGGCAGAATCGTTGTCGCGATAGTAAATGGCCATCTCGCCATATCTGGTTGGTTGCGAAGCTACTTTAAACTTACCACAGGCAAAAGCAAACAGGTAGGTGCTTACTGGCTTGGTTTTTTCAAAAACATAAACGGTTGATGTATCCGACTCAATAATTTTGCCTAATGGGGCGTTTGCCACTGCAACCCATTCCTTAGGAATTTCAAGAGTTAGGTTGAAAGCTGCCTTCAGGTCGGGCTGGTCAAAGCATGGGAAAACAGTTGATGCCCTGTCGGGAACCAGAAGCGTGTAAAGGTAGTCGGCTTTCCGATTGAGCGATGGGGAACCCGATACAAAATCTATATTTACTTTATTTTGCCCGGTTAACAGGTATTTGGATGGAATATTGATGTGGCCGTTTTTAACCCTTATGCTCAATAGCCGGTTGTTTACGGTAATTGATTGCAGGTTGGTAGCTTCGGTCATGAAATCAATAACCAAATCTTTCCGGTTGATAAGTTCAAAGTTAAGCTCGGCTCGGCCCGGAACAGGTGAACTTAACCGGTTGGGTATCGAAAAATATAACCGGTATTCCAAATTTTTTATGTTTGCACTGCGAGAGTCGGCAAGTGATTTCGAAACCCCGGGCGTTAGTTGGGTAACACAGCTCGATAAAATCAAAATACCTACTAATGGGGTTAATAAGCTCCTATAAAAATTCATCAATTTTAAAGAATGGTGGTTAAACATCTAGTAAGGTAAAAACCGTTAATGCTATATAAAAACTTTATTGTGAAGCATTTTATTACTTGCTGCTTGCATTAAATTAGAGCTAAAACCTTATTATTGGTTTAAACTAATGGTGTTACAAATTTACGAATGCCGATAAATGCTGGAGTGGAAAATAAGTTGTGAATATTTTATTAAATTTAAGCGGACTATTCACGGCTTGGCTAACACAATATTCACTTGTTTATGAGAGATGATTTTAATGAAGATCTTTTAAACCTGCCATTCAACATACATCGCACATCGGTTGCCATAAGAGGCGAGATTACCCGAAGGCTATCGGAAGCTTTTGGTGATGACTTTACCGTTGATTACTGGTACATTCTTACCCTTTTGTTTTCAAGTGAACCACTCAGCCAGGCTCATTTGGCCCAAATATCAGGAAGGGATAAGGGTTCACTTTCACGAACCTTGGCATGTATGGAACGTCTCGATTTGGTTGTTCGCCTTCCCAACCCTGATAATAGCCGATCGGAGCTGGTTAGCTCTACGAAAACAGCCTCGAATTTTAAGCCTAAAGCCGAGAGCATTATTTTGGATGTTCTTTCTGAGGCTCTTAGCTCCCTGAGGCCTATTGAGGTGATAGAGCTCAACCGGATGTTGGCGGCAATAAATGAAAAAATTCAGCCATAGAAGTTAAGCGGTAAACATTTGCTTTAATCCTCGATTGGTGTTCTATCTCCAAGAATACTAATGATTTCATCGTGATTAATCACCTCCTGTTTTAGAAGAATGGAGGCCATTTTATCCAGAAGATGCTTTTTTTCTTTTAGTAACATTTTTGCCTCGTGGTAACAGGTATTAATTATTTCATTAACCTCCTCGTCTATTAGTTTCTCCACATATTCTGACCGTCTTTCAATACCGGAAGGCTGTCCCAGAAAGCCGGGGTTCGACTTGTTTACCAGCGAAATGTTTGGCAGCTTACTGCTCATTCCGTAAACAATAATCATGCTTCGGGCGAGTTGTGATGCTCGTTCCAGATCGTTTGAAGCCCCTGTTGATACCTCTCCAAATATTACCTCTTCGGCGGCACGTCCACCCAGTAGCCCTTTGATTTTGCCCAACAGTTCGGATTTCGACATCAGGTATCTATCCTCCAGGGGCATCTGCAGGGTATATCCCAGCGCGCCTATTCCCCGGGGTACAATAGACACCTTTTGAACCTCCTCCGCACCAGGGGTAAAATACCCTACAACTGCATGACCGCTTTCGTGGAAGGCTACAATCTGCCTTTCCTTTTCATTAATGAGCTTATTTTTCTTTTCTAAGCCAGCAACAACCCGCTCTATTGCCGCCTCAAAATCACTCATGGTTACTTCATCTCTATTGTTCCTTACCGCAAGAATGGCTGCTTCATTACATACGTTGGCAATCTCTGCACCTGCAAATCCGGGTGTTTGAGCAGCAAGCCTCGATAAATCAACTTTTGAGCTGAGTTTAAGGTTCCTGGAATGAACCTTAAAAATGGCTTCCCTACCTTTCATGTCGGGTTTATCAACCAAAACCTGCCGGTCAAATCTTCCTGGTCTTAGCAGGGCAGGATCCAAAACATCCGGCCGGTTGGTTGCTGCAATAATTATAACTCCTGATGTGGCATCAAAACCGTCCATTTCAACCAGTAGCTGGTTGAGGGTGTTTTCCCGTTCATCGTATCCCCCGCTATACGCAGCATTTTGAGCCCTGCTTTTACCTATAGCGTCAATTTCATCAATGAATATTATACAAGGAGCATGAACTTTTGCCTGGTTGAACAAATCGCGGACTCTGGCGGCGCCAACTCCAACAAACATTTCAACAAAGTCCGAACCACTTAAGCTAAAAAAGGGCACATCGGCTTCGCCAGCTACGGCTTTAGCCAGGAGAGTTTTACCGGTCCCTGGAGGACCAACAAGCAACACCCCTTTAGGCAACTTCCCTCCTAACCTGGTGAATTTTTCGGGGTACTTCAGAAAGTCAACCAGCTCTCTAACCTCATCAACTGCCTCATCAACCCCCGCTACATCCTTGAATGTTATAGGATTTTTTGGCTTTTCGGCATGTATTTGCGCTTTATTCTTACCAATTTCAAGCATTGGATTTTTCGATCCCATCTTTTTGAAAAAGAACCCCCATAGGGCCATAAAAATAAGCAGCGGTAGAAGCCAGTTCAGAAAAAAGTTTCTTAAAACGTTATTCTCTACATGCCCTTTAAAGCTAACATTTGTTCCGGTGAGAATGCTTATAAGGTATTCTTCATTCATGTTGGGTATCCTATTCACCACAAATTGCCTTTTTACTTGCTGCTCAATACTGGGAATGCGAAGCCTCCATGGTGCAGTAGGCGCCTGAGTTATTGATTTTTGACCTGTTTCCTCACCGCTTTTGAGCTGACCAATTATCTTATCCTCAAAAAAAACAATTCGCTCAACTTTGCCTGCATTGACAGAATCGATAAATTCACTATAAGTGAATTCTCTTGGCCCTTGGGTATCAGGAAATACTAGCAGCTGTAAAGCTATTACAAAAGCTAAAATGCTTAGCCAGTATACCCACGAATATTTTTCACGTTTTGTCATGTTGATTTTTTTTTTTCGCAATATCCAAAACTGAACCAATTACTAATCATGACAATTTTTCAGCATAGGAAAAAGCTGTAGGTTTAATTTTGACATCTATTACAGCGTTACAGGAATTTCTGTACTCCATTTTGTCATGCTTTTGTTTGGGGATGAAGATTTCAATTGCCTCAGAGATTCTTAGAAATACTATAACCCCTATGATTGGGAAAAAGTAAACCTCAACCCGAGTTTTCTTTGGGCATTATTATATGTATATAGTATAGTGCTCGCTCGAAGAGTTAAATGACGTGTAAAACCCATTTGCCAACCCAATCAAGGGATGAACAAAAAACATCATCCTTTTACTTTTTTGCCTCAACCTGTTGTATAGTCCACAGGAGCGCATCTTCGAGCATTTCTGCTGGTGGATTGGCTATGTACCCGTTGTCGTAAAGTGCTTTGGTCATGGAGCGCGAGCTTTCAATATCCTTTTTGGCAATTCTGTAGGCTTCCTCCCAGCTAACCTGCCTTCGGGCAACGCCTTCCTTTACGGCTTGAACGGCAACATCGGCAGCTTCAACAGGGAAAACATCAGCTTCATCCATTGTTGGAACAATATTTTCCGGGGAAATACCCCTTTTTTCAGCGAAGCCAGCTAATGAGTGAGCTGCGGCAATAGCCATACTATCAGTAATTTTTGATGCGCGGGCAATCAATGCCCCTTTCAAAATTCCAGGAAAACCAATCGAATTGTTCACCTGGTTCGGGAAGTCCCCGCGTCCGGTAGCCACAATGTAAGCGCCTGCTTCTTTGGCAGCATAGGGGTAAATTTCCGGAACGGGATTGGCGCAAGCAAAAACAACCGATTTGGGTGCCATTAGCTTAACCCATTCCTGCTTTATGGTGTCGGGACCTGGAGTAGAAACCGAAATAAGCACGTCGGCATTTCGCATAGCTTCTTCCATGGTGTTGATGCATTGTGGGTTTGTTTGTTCACAGAGTTCCCATTTACGGTAGAACCTGTGATCAGCCTTTATATCCTCCCTATTTTTATGCAAGCCGCCGTGTGAGTCAAAAATAACCATGTTGTGCGGATCACCGCCATCGGCAATAATCAAACGGGCAATGGTGGTGTTGGCTGCTCCGGCACCGAAAAGCACCATTTTGGCATTACTCATTTTTTTGTTGGCAAGCTTTAGGGCATTAAGTAATCCTGCTAGCGTAACACATGCTGTTCCTTGTGCATCATCGTGCCAAACCGGAATGATGCACTCTTCACGAAGCACGTCGAGAACTCTGTAGCAGTTTGGCTGAGATATGTCCTCAAGGTTAACTGCCCCAAAGCTATGCTGGCACATTTTAACAAAATCAATAATCTTCTCGGGATCATTTTTCCCATCTTTACCCTTGCTGTCGATGCAAAGTGCAACAGCATCAACTCCTCCAAGATACTTCATCAAAAATGCCTTTCCCTCCATAACCCCCAGACCACCCGGAGGCGTGCAATCGCCATCGCCTAGCACACGGGTAGAATCGCTAACAACAGCAACCAGATTGCCCCTGTTGGTAAGCTCAAAAGAGGTATAATTGTTGTCGCGAATGGTGGTGGAAACTTTCGATACTCCGGGGGTGTACCACACATTAAACCAGTTAAACCCGGGAACAGGAGCTTTTGGTACTGTTTGTACTTTGCCACCGTAGAACTTGTGGGCTTTTTCGCTCAAATATTTTAAGAACAGCGTATTACCCTTAGCTTTTTGCTCATCCGTCCAGCTGTTTGGGAACATTTCACTAAGGTTCTCTAGTTTTATGTTTACTTTAGCCATAACCAGTTAAATTTTAATGATTTGTATGCATTGCCCTTTTATAAAATACCCTTACCAAGTTACGCAAACATTTTGTGATAGCTATTCGGAAATGCTGAAAAATTTTATCGTAAACGTTTGTAATGTATATAAAAGGTTAGATTTGTTAGTAAAATTGTTGCAGTTTTCCTATAAATTGGCTAGGTTTGATTCGATAATTTTTTTACTTGAATTTAACTTCTTGCATGCAGGTTAAGGTAATTTTTGATAGGAGTTGTAATCCTAAAAATGAGGAAAGATGAGTATTCTCGTAGGTAAAAATTCCAGGGTGCTGGTTCAGGGCTTCACCGGTAGCGAGGGCACCTTTCACGCCACCCAGATGATTGAGTATGGTACTAATGTGGTGGGAGGGGTTACACCAGGGAAAGGAGGACAAAAACATCTGGACAGGCCGGTATTTAACACTGTTGACGATGGAGTAAAGACAACCGGAGCAGACGTTTCAATAATTTTTGTACCTCCTGCTTTTGCGGCCGATAGCATTATTGAAGCAGCGGCAGCTGGTATCAAACTTGTTGTATGTATTAGCGAGGGTATTCCGGTTGCCGATATGGTGAGGGTAAAGTACTTTCTTGAAGATTTTCCTGCCACACGGCTAATTGGTCCTAATTGCCCGGGAATTATTACTCCCGAGGAGGCAAAGGTTGGAATTATGCCGGGCTTTATTCATAAAAAAGGCCATATCGGTGTAGTATCCCGTTCGGGCACCCTAACCTACGAGGCTGTTGACCAGCTTACCAAGCTGGGATTGGGGCAAAGTACAGGAATTGGTATTGGCGGTGATCCCATAATCGGCACTACAACCCTGGATGCAATTAAGCTATTCATGAACGACCCTGACACTCATGGCATAGTGATGATCGGCGAAATTGGAGGAAGCATGGAAACCGAGGCGGCACAATGGGTAAAAATTCATGGAACTAAGCCTGTGGTTGGCTTTATTGCGGGGCAAACTGCGCCAAAAGGAAGGAAAATGGGGCATGCCGGTGCAATTATTGGTGGAACTGCCGATACTGCCGAAGCTAAAATGAATACTATGCGTGAATGCGGCATTCATGTTGTGGAATCGCCTGCCAACATTGGCCGGGCAATGAAGGATGCACTTAAATAGTGGGGTGGTAGCCTATGAACGCTGGCTGCTAATCTTGGCAGCTTGCCACATCACCTCTATGGGATGAAGTGCATAACGACCTGTTCCAGCATAAATTTGCTGCCTGCAGCTAGTCCCGGGTGCTACTATTACATCGGTTTCTGAAGACTTACGAATTTCCGGGAAGAGTACGAGTTCGCCTATCTTCATTGAAAGTTCGTAGTGCTCCTTTTCAAATCCAAAGGAACCAGCCATTCCGCAGCAACCGCTTGGTATTTCGCTTACTTCATACCCTTCAGGGAATGATAGCATGGCTTTTGTTGCCTGGGTGGAAGCAACCGCTTTTTGCTGGCAATGGCCATGAAGTTTAATTCTCAAATTTCCCTGCTTAAAGTGCTCTTTAGCTATCTTCCCTTTGCTCGCCTCTCGCATAAAGAATTCCTCGAATAGCAGGGAATTCATGGCCAGCTCCTTCGAAGCCTTTGTATTACGGTCGTCGGCCAAGTCGGGGTACTCATCCCTGAAGCTAAGTATGGCTGAAGGCTCAATGCCTACCAGCGGTGTGTCTTCACCTATTATTCCCTTAAGCTTATCAATGTTATTGTTGGCTATGCGCTTGGCTGTTCTGATAAGGCCTTTTGAAATGTAAGTTCTGCCACTCTCAAGTATATCGGGAATACGTACTTCGTAGCCAAGATAGTTTAACAGCTCAGCTGCTTTTACTCCAATATGCGACTCGTTGAAGTTTGTAAACTCATCGGGCAACAGGTAAACTATACCGTTAGGGTATTTATTTGAGTTCTTCTGTTTTGCCTGCCATCTGCGCAGAGTTATACTACTTAGTTTAGGCAGTGCTCTGCTTTGAGCAAAACCTAACATGTTCTTGATAGCGAATGAGGTTACCTTGCTGGATAACAATAGATTGGTAAATTTGGGAAAAATTGCCCCCAAACGATAAATTTGGGTGATATAGGCAACCATTTTGTTTCGGAACGGAATGCCATGAATGTCGTACCAGTGCTGAAGGAATTCAGCTTTAAGCTTTGTCATGTCAACACTTGAAGGGCATTCGCTTTTACAACCCTTGCACATCAGGCAGAGGTCTAAAACTTCGTACAGCTCCTTGTGATCAAAAGGATTGTCTTTAGGGCTGTTGGTTAAGTACTCTCTAAGCAGGTTTGCTCTTGCCCTGGTGGTGTTTGCCTCATTTAATGTAGCCATGTAGCTGGGGCACATGGTTCCACCCATGCGGTGTGTTTTACGGCAATCACCGGACCCGTTACATTTTTCAATGGCACGAATAATACCTTGGGTACCGCTAAAATCAAAAATTGTGGCAATTTCCCGAGTTGGTATTCCCGGTTGATACCGCAGGCTGGTATTCATGGGTGGAGTGTTAACAATCTTGCCCTGGTTGAAAATGTTGTTAGGGTCAAAAGTTTTCTTCACCTGGAGCATCATCTGGTAAACCTCGTTTCCATACATAAACGGGATAAACTCCCCTCTAAGTCGTCCATCGCCATGCTCTCCGCTCAACGATCCCCTGTACTTTTTAACCAGGGAAGCAACTTCTAGCCCAACCTTACGGAAAAGTTCGACATCGTTTGGATCTTTGAGGTTGAGAACAGGCCGGAGGTGGAGCTCGCCCGTGCCAATATGGGCATGGTAAACGCAATCGAGATTGTACTTGCCCATTATACCTGCAAATTCCTCCATGTAGTCAGGTAGCTTTTCAACCGCAACGGCTGTATCCTCTACAAGTGATACTGGCTTTGCATCACCTATAACATTCGAAAGAACACCTAATCCGGCTTTTCGGAGAGCCCAAACTTTTGTTGTTTCGTTCCCCCAAATTATGGGAAAGTAGTATCCATATCCGTTGAGGCGCATCTCATTTTCCATTTCATTTGCAACTTCCTCAATCTCTTGTTGGTTACTACCATAAAACTCAACCATCAGTATTGCACCAGGCTCACCCTGAACGAAAAATCTATTCTTTTGCTGCTCAATATTTCCCTTTGTGCAGTTCAAAATCACGTTGTCCATTAGCTCAACAGCAGCCGGGTAATACTTCAATGCAATGAGATTAGCCCTAAAGGCTTGCTCCCTTTTCTCAAGGTGAACTGCCACAACTGCTTTTTCCTTGGGCGGTAGCGGAACAAGGTTCAGCTTTATTTCGGTTACTATGCCTAGTGTTCCCTCGCTACCGGCTACAAGTTTAGCCAGATTGAAGGGGTTGGTGCTCCCATTAAAAAAGGTATTGGTTGCCAGGTGATCAAGTGCATACCCTGAATTCCTTCGGCGAAGTGAAGGATCAGGAGAATTTTCAGCTATAAGCTTTCTGTTTCCTTCTTTTCCAAGCAGCTGCTCAAAAAACCGGTAAATTTCGCCCTCCCGATTGCTCAGCTTGCATTTAGCTTCAAACTCGATATACGTTAGGTTGCTAAACTCATGAACTTCTCCGTCGTCGAGCATTATCCTAACAGAAAGCAGGTGGTCGCGCGTACTCCCATATATCAATGAATGAGAACCACAGCTGTTGTTCCCAACCATTCCACCAATCATACAACGGTTAGAAGTAGAGGTTTCGGGAGCAAAAAACAAACCGTAGGGTTTTAAGTATAGATTTAGCTCATCAAGAATTACTCCTGGTTCAACCCAAACGTAGTGTTCTTGCTGATTTACTTCGATAATCTTTCCCCAGTACTTCGACAGATCAACAATTACACCATTGCTCACAACTTGTCCGGCTAGCGAAGTGCCAGCAGTTCGGGGTGTTAGCGTTAGGTTTTGCTGTTGGGCAAAAGAAACAAGCTCCTGCAAATCGCTTTTGCCTTTAGGCCACACCACCGCTTTTGGAATCTCCCTGTAAGCTGAGGCATCTGTTGCATACTGAAGCAGGGTAGGGGTATCCCATCGTATTTCACCTTTAAGCCGGGTAGCCAGCTTTTCAAAATCTTCAATCATATGTATGCCCATCTACATTCTTTTAAGGCATTGCAAACCTAGCTGAAAAATTTTTGCCTATACGATTTTTATTCAACATATTTTATTGGTCATTTTAGCATGTTGTAGAACATTTTACTGTTCTTGTGTCGCAAATAGCCATGTTACAGCATTTTTTAAACAGTAGCTCAGCTATTTGTAGGTCGTAAGGTTTCTTAAATTACTTAAAACACGTTGAAATCCATAAGTTTTATTTCTAATTTTGCATAGTTTTATTACAAATTTCAACTAACTGATTACCAAATAATAACAAAAATGATTATTTTAGTTTTGAACTGCGGAAGTTCGTCAATCAAGTACCAGCTGATTAACATGGCTAACGAAAGCCAGCTGTTAGCTAAGGGTATTGTAGAACGTGTTGGTTTTAAGGATGCCATTCTTACCCACAAACCAGTTGGAAAGGATAAGTATGAAATGGTGGCTTCCATTCCGGATCATACAACCGGCATTAATCTCATTTTAGAGGCACTTGTTGACAAAAATCATGGAGTGGTAGAAAGCTTAAGTCAGATAAAAGCGGTTGGCCACAGGGTGGCTCATGGTGGTGAGTTTTTTACCAAGAGCTGCCTGATAGATAGTAACACGAAAAGGGAGATAGAGAAGTGTATTGAGTTGGCTCCCCTGCACAACCCTGCAAACTTAAAGGGTATTCTTTCAATGGAGAAGCTTTTGCCAAATGTGCCTCAGGTTGCTGTGTTTGATACATCCTTTCACCAAACCATGCCCAAGGAAGCCTACCTTTACGCTCTTCCCTACGAGTACTATGAAAACTATAAAATTCGCAGGTATGGATTTCATGGCACCAGCCACATGTTTGTTGCAAAAAAAGCTTGTAAAATTTTAGGAGCCGACTTTGACCAGCTACGAATTATTACATGCCATTTGGGGAATGGTGCTTCAATTGCAGCCATCAAGAATGGCAAATCTATTGATACCTCAATGGGATTTACTCCTGTGGAAGGCTTAATAATGGGGACACGAAGCGGCGATATTGATCCGGGCATCTTGCTGTTTATTGCCGAAAAGGAAAATCTTTCCATTCAGCAGGTTAATGATGTAATCAATAAAAAGAGCGGCGTTTTTGGAATTTCCGGAATATCCTCCGACATGCGCGACCTTGAGGATGCGGCTGCAAGCGGAAACGAACGTGCACGCCTGGCGCTGGATATGTACTACTACAGGGTAAAAAAGTACATAGGCTCGTATGCAGCAGCAATGGATGGTGTTGATTTAATCATCTTTACGGGAGGAATTGGTGAAAATGACAGCACTCTTCGAGAAAAGGTATGCAGTGCCCTTGATTTTATGGGGGTTGAATTTGATGTAGAGGCAAATAGGGGCGTTCGTGGACAGGATAAGCTACTTACAAAACCTAACTCCCTTGTAAAGGTTATGGCTATTACAACCAACGAAGAGCTTGTGATTGCAACTGATACTGCAAATATTATCAATAACTTGAAAAACTAGAACAATTAATTTTAACTATAGAGGAGATTAGGAATATGAGAGTAGATAAGCTTGACCAACTTTTCGATTTGGTAAAATCAAAGCCCCGAAGAAGACTTGTTGCTGCATTTGCCAACGATGCCCACACTATTGAGGCAGTTAGCCTGGCTGTTGATAGGGGTATTGTTGATGCCACTCTTGTTTGCGATGAGCCTGTTATGAAAAAGGTGTGCGCTGAGCACAACATAGATCCGGGCAAGTTCCGTATTGTTCAGGAAGCCGACGAAATGAAGGCTGCGCGTAGGGCAGTAGAACTTATAAACAGGGGGGAAGGCGATGTGCTGATGAAAGGACTGGTTAGCACCGATAAGTATATGCGCGCTATACTCGACAAGGAAAATGGATTGCTCCCACCCAAGGCTGTATTAAGCCATGTTACCGTTGTGGAGGTTCCTACTTATCCCAAGCTGCTCATTGTTGGCGATGTTGCCATTATTCCAGCTCCCGACCTGAACCAGAAAATAGCCATAGTAAACTACCTTATTCAAACTGCCCATTCCCTTGGAATTGAAAAACCCAAGGTAGCTTTAAATGCTGCTACCGAGCAAATGCTTGCCGGTATGCCGGCATGCGTTGATGCTGCCATTATCTCCAAAATGGCCGATAGGGGACAAATTAAGGGTGCTATTGTGGATGGCCCATTGGCGCTTGATGTTGCCATTGATATGGAGTCGGCTCAAATAAAAAAACTGGGTGGCGGAGTTGCAGGTGATGCCGATTGTATTCTTTTCCCCAACATTGAGGCAGGTAATGTTTTTTTCAAATCGTGCACAAAACTTGCTAATGGTGAGCTTGGAGCTATGGTTATGGGGGCAAAAGTTCCATGCGTCCTTACTTCACGTGGCGATAGCATTAAGTCGAAAATGTACTCGATTGCCCTTGCTGCTAATGCAGTTAAGTAGTTCCCCACTACCAAATTAACTTGTGCAATGGATGAATTTAAGATTTTAGCCATTAACCCCGGCTCAACCTCAACAAAAATTGCTGTTTACAACAACAACAAGAGCATCTTTCTCAAGAGCATCAAGCACTCGGTAGAGGATTTGGCTCAATTCAAAACTATTACAGACCAGTTTGACTACCGAAAGAAAATTATACTCGAAGAATTAGGCCAAACTGGAATTGACGTTAATAAGATATCCGCAGTAGTAGGCCGCGGTGGACTGCTTAAACCAATAGAATCAGGGGTTTATGAAGTAAACGAGCAGATGAAATCCGATTTGCGCAGCTGTATCATGGGTGAGCATGCAAGCAACTTAGGCGCACTAATCGCCGATGATATAGCCCAATCGCTTCCAAATGCTAAAGCATTTATTGCCGACCCTGTTGTTGTTGATGAGCTTAACGATGTGGCTCGTATTTCGGGGCACCCCCTCTTTAAAAGGGTATCCATTTTTCATGCCCTAAACCAGAAGGCAATAGCACGCCTTCATGCCAAATCACTTAACAAGCCCTATGAGGAGCTGAACTTGATTGTTGCTCACCTGGGAGGCGGTATCTCTGTAGGTGCCCATCATAACGGAAGGGTTGTTGATGTGAATAACGCACTGGACGGCGACGGGCCTTTCTCGCCCGAGCGCGCAGGAACACTTCCTGCTGGTCAGCTGGCAAAACTATGCTATAGCGGCCAATACTCCTACGACGAAGTTAAAAAAATGATCACCGGAAAAGGTGGACTAGTCGCTCACACGGGTACTAATAATGCCTATGAAATTGAGGTTAAAGCTCGAGGTGGCGATGCTATGGCTAAGTTGCTACAGGATGCCATGGCATATAATGTTGGTAAGGCAATTGGCGAAATGGCTACCGTGTTGAAAGGGAAAGTTGACTCCATTGTTCTGACCGGTGGCATAGCGCATAACCCTGACTTGGTTGAATACATAAAGGAAATGGTTGGTTTTATTGCACCTATTGCCGTTTACCCCGGAGAGGATGAAATGCAAGCCCTTGCCATGAATGCTCTAATGGTGCTAAAAGGGGAGGTAATTCCCAAAATTTACAGGTAGGTAACAGCAGAATCTACTACTATTCGCTTAAAGTTAAGGGAGACTTGTGATGGTCTCTCTTTTTTTATCGTTGTACTTTGCACCATACACGTAGTTGACTTGCGAATAATTGAATGTATTGTTTTACCTGTATTATTCGTAAGCTATATCGGCATTGGAAGTAAATGTAGTAAGTTGATTATTAATATGCAGTGAAAATAATGTTTATGACTATGGGGTTGAAGTCGAGACTGGAATAATTTTCCCGTTAAAGTACTGGTTACCTTTAATTGCAAATTCGGCAATAAATTTGGCCATTTCATTCGGCTTAATAGGAGCATTATAGCCAGGAAATGCAGCGCGCATCATTTCTGTGTCGGTTGCTCCTAGCGCCAAGCAATTAAACGAAATACCTTTATTTATATACTCCTCCGCCAGGCATTCCGATAGCGACGCCAGCGCAGCTTTAGAAGCGGAGTATATGGAAAGACCTTTAAACTTCTGGCTTCCCTGAAAACCTCCCATACTGCTAATGTTCACTACATGTCCGCCTTTTGTCATTAATGGAATAATCAATTTTGTCAAGTAGGCTGGCGCTATAAAGTTTACGGTCAGCATTTGCACCATTTCCAAAAGAGTAAGCTGCTCAAATGTCCTGTTTACAAGCAACCCAGCATTGTTTATTAGAATATCGGCAGAAGTAAAATGTCCTTTGATTTGAGGAATCAATGCGTCATCGTAACTGCTAGTCTGCTGTAAATCAAAGACTAAGGGTATTACCTCCGATTCAGGCTGCACCTTTCTGCTCTCTAGCTGCAGCCTTGTTAGCTGTTCATGGTCCCTGGCTAGAGCTATGATTCTGTTTCCTGCCGATTTCGCAAGCTGCAGTACTGTTTGGTATCCAATACCTCTGGAGGCTCCGGTTACAATAATATTCATAATTTTTTGTTTACTAACCTTTTTTCTTTCATTTTGTTTTGATAAAATTGCACGAGCAGGCAGATTTCCGTTCCGTATATACGGCATTACCTTGACCCTATCCTGGGTGGCTAATTAAAAAAGGGAAGGTAATACTTTATTTCATAAACCTGATTAGTGTTGTCCGTATGAGAAAAATAATTGCCAACTTAACCAAACATTCAATTAAAATTCTTTCCTATCTCCTCGTGGCCACAGGAGTTATGTTGATAGGTTCAGCAAGAGCGCAGGACCAGGAACAGGGTAGAAGTTTTGACCGATTTTCCGATAGGCTATTTTTTGGGGGAAGTTTTGGATTGGCTGTTGGTAGCAGGGTTACGCAGGTTGATGTTGCCCCCATGATGGGTATATGGATTTTCCCGGAGTGGTCTTTAGGGTTAGGCGGGCGCTACAGCTACCGTCGTGAACGCTTTAGCATTAATGGGTTCACCACCGAACCTATAGAGACACACGTTTGGGGAGTGTCGGGATTTACCCAGGTTATTCCTATTACCGATTTCCATAGGACTTTTGGCATTGATCTGCATGGGGGAATTATTTTGCATGGTGAATTTGAAAGTCTTTACCTCGACCGAAACTTTTTTGACCAGAGTAGCAGCTATGGGAAAGGCTGGGTGAATATGTACCTGGTTGGAGGAGGATGGCACCAACCCATTGGCGATAGGGCTGCCATTAACTTTTTAGTGCTGTGGGATTTGACCGACAACCGGTATTCACCCTACAACAGCAATCCCATTTTGCGATTTACCATTACCTTCTAATAAAAAAAGGCCTCCATTGGAGGCCTTACTGGCTAGTATGTTAGGAATAAACTTATTCTAACACTACCACATTGGTAGCCTGTGGGCCACGTTTTCCTTCGGTAATTTCAAAACTTACCTCCTGACCTTCGTCAAGACGCTTGAAACCATCCTTAGCAATTCCTGTGTAGTGAACAAATACATCACTACCTTCCTCGGTTTGAATGAAGCCAAAGCCTTTTGCTGCATCAAACCATTTTACTTTACCTTTCATGTTAAAATTGATATAAATGATGAATTAAATTAATTAATAGCGTTGCAAATATGGCATATAAAATTGAATATTCAACATTATTCTAAAAAAAAAAAATTATTTATTGTTAAAATCTTTGCCTCAAGGGATATACATGCTTTTAAGTAAGGTCGCTTTTTCATTCGAACATTTGGGGATTTCTATTGTTTTTTACCGAAATTAGATATTCCTTTGGCAATTATTAATTAAATCAAATCAATTTACATGAACATTTCTAATGACAAAGTTGTATCCATTAGCTATGAGTTAAAAGTCAATGGCGATTTAGTTGATTCGGCGGTTGCTGACAACCCGTTAGTTTTCCTTTACGGCCATGGCCAGCTGCTGCCTCTCTTCGAGACCAACATTCACAACCTGAAAACAGGTGATTCATTCGAATTTTCGATTCCCTATGCTGATGGTTATGGAGAAGTTGACGAGGAGGCAATCATTGATCTTCCTAAGGATATATTCGTTATTGATGGAGTGCTCCAGGAAGACATGTTGGTAGTTGGAAACACATTGCCGTTGAGAGATTCCGAGGGTAACGAGCTAAATGGCACAATTCTGGAGGTGGGCGATACCCATGTTAGAATGGATTTCAACCACCCCTTGGCTGGAGAAGACCTTTACTTTACCGGAAAAATTATTGATGTCAGGGAAGCCACTTCGGAGGAGCTCAGCCATGGCCATGTTCACGCTCATGGGCACCATTAAACTATTCAATTCGTAAACACTGACGGGAAATTTTTAATTTCCCGTTTTTTATTTACCTTTTTTGTAATAATTTTTTTTTATTTTAGCAGGGTTATTTACAACCACATACCTACTCGTATGCATAGAAACCGGTTAGTAAAACTTCTTATCGGAATAGTTCTTGTTGCTTTCACTTCATGCGGAGGTAGCGACGATGATGAGTCCGATAATTTCATCCGATTTGGAAACGAAAAGTTTCGTGTTTACTTAGGATACCAGTACAAGTATTCCGAAACCTTGCAGGAAACCGGAAGCACCCCTTTCGTAGTATCTCTCCTTGGTGAGGGCGTAAAATACAGCACTGATAACGCCGCTTTCACCGGAACAGGATCCCTAATTAGGCTATATATGTACTCCGAGAGCAATGTTGAGGTCAAAAATGGAGACTACACCATTGATATTTTTTCTACCAAACAGGTTTATTCAGCCGACTCGTGCAGTGTCTATTTCAACTACAACTTCGATGTTGACACCGGTAAGGTTTATCCTGTAAAAGCAGGGGTTTTTAAAGTTGAGAACCTTGGACGGCTTATGAGCTACAAGCTTAACATGGTAAATGCGGATTCCCTTCATTTTGTCGGCGAGTATAAAGGTGTGTTCAATACTCTTTAGCGTTAACCTATACTCAACTTGTGCTATAGACCGGTTTGTCCGGTCTTTTTAATATATGTTTAACAAAACAGTAGCCTTTATTAGGGCAAGTCAATGATTTTAAAGTAGAAATTTTCAACATTCATATTTATGAGAGGAGCCCGACGATTACCACTATATGCCAAAATCCTGATAGGTATGTTATTAGGCCTTATACTGGGCATTATTGCAATTCCCCTTGGCGCTAACCAGCTGGTTTCCGACTACATTAAGCCCTTTGGTACCATTTTCCTTAATCTTCTGAAGCTAGTCGCCATGCCGTTAATTTTTGCTTCGCTAGTTACAGGAATTGCCGGGATGACTGATGTAGGCAAACTCTCCAGAATAGGGATTAAAACCATTGCAATGTACTTAATCACTACCTTGCTGGCGGTTACCATTGGCCTAAGCTTGGTTAGCCTGATAAAACCCGGTAGCTACTTCAGCGATGACCGCAGGCAGGAGTTTGTATCTAAGTATTCCCTTGACATTAGCTCTCGGCAACAAGCTGCCGAGAGCATCACTCAGGATTCTCCACTACAGTTTCTGGTTGATATTGTTCCTGAGAATATTGTTCAGGCTGCATCGAGCAATACGGCCATGCTTCAGGTTATTTTTTTCGCCCTGCTTTTCGGCATAGCCTTAGTGCTGGTTAGAAACCCGAAGGTTGAAGTTGTTAACAATTTTATCCAGGGGCTTAACGAGGTTATCCTGAAGATTGTAGAAATCATCATGTTTTTTGCTCCTTTTGGCGTTTTTGCTCTTATGGCTTCCCTTATTGTTGACTTTGCTGGGGATAGCCTCTCTTCCTCCCTTCAGCTTTTTGCCTCGCTGGGAATGTATGCCCTCACTATTATTATTGGCCTCATATTCATTATTGTTATAGTTTACCCATTATTTTTAAAAATCATTTCCGGTACTGGTTTTGGAAAATTCTACAAATCAATGTTTCCTGCTCAGCTGGTGGCTTTCTCAACCAGTTCGAGCGCGGCAACCCTTCCGGTTACCATGAAGCAGGTTGAGAGCGAGCTGGGCGTTCACGAGGATATTTCCGGCTTTGTGCTTCCACTGGGCGTTACCATCAACATGGATGGAACAAGCTTGTACCAAGCTGTAGCAACAGTTTTTATTGCCCAGGTATTTGGTATAGATTTAACATTTTCGCAGCTGCTAACCATTTTGCTAACTGCAACCCTTGCTTCAATTGGTTCAGCCGGAGTCCCAGGTGCAGGGGTTGTAATGCTCATTATCGTGCTCAATTCTGTTGGCCTCCCTGTTGAAGGGCTAGCACTAATCCTCGCCATTGACCGCCCCCTGGATATGCTGCGCACGGTTGTTAACGTTACCGGAGACGCCACGATTGCCGTTTGCATTGCTAAAAGTGAAGGTAAGCTGGAGGCTTGAGAATATCACCCTAGTGCTTATACATTCACTTCAACACCCAATGCTAAATTTTGTACATTTGCGGCTGCAAAAAAGTAAGGTATGAACTTTGAGGAAGAGGTTAAGCGCCGTAGGACATTTGCCATTATTAGCCATCCAGATGCCGGAAAAACTACACTAACAGAAAAGCTTCTCCTATTTGGAGGAGCCATTCATACTGCTGGCGCTGTAAAAAGCAACAAGATTAAGAAAACTGCCACTTCCGATTTCATGGAGATTGAAAGACAACGAGGAATATCCGTGTCAACCTCGGTAATGGAGTTCGAGTACCAGGGGTATAAAATTAACATCCTTGATACTCCCGGCCACCAGGATTTTGCCGAGGATACCTATCGCACTCTTACTGCTGTTGACAGCGTTATCATTGTGATAGATCACGCCAAAGGAGTTGAAACCCAAACCCGTAAGCTGATGGAGGTTTGCCGTATGCGAAAAACCCCCGTCATCGTTTTTATTAATAAACTCGATCGGCCGGGAAACGATCCTTTCGATTTACTTGATGAGGTGGAAAAAGAGCTAGGTATTGGAGTTAGGCCCCTTAGTTGGCCCATTGGACAGGGCCCAACTTTTAAGGGTGTTTATAACCTTTTTGAGCAGAAACTTTTCCTGTTTTCACCCGACTTCAAACAAAAGGTAGCTGACGAGGTGGTTGAAATTACTGATATCAATTCACCCGAGCTGGATAAATATATTAAGCCATATACAGCAAAGCTCAGGGAGGAACTCGAAATTATTAACGAAGTTTATCCTCCGTTAGATATCAATACCTACCTTTCGGGCAGGGTTGCTCCGGTTTTTTTCGGAAGCGCCCTCAATAACTTTGGCGTTAAAGAACTTCTCGATTGTTTTTTGCAGCTGGCACCCTATCCTAGACCTGCCGAGGCCGACATCCGAACAATTTCACCCTTTGAGCAAAAATTCAGCGGCTTCGTTTTTAAAATTTTTGCCAACATGGATCCCAACCACCGCAATAGGATTGCCTTTCTAAAAGTATGCTCGGGTAAATTTGAACGTAATGTTCCGTACTACCATGTTCGCATGGCGAAAACATTCCGGTTTTCTAGCCCCAACGCTTTTTTGGCTGATAAAAAATCAATAGTTGATGTGGCTTACCCCGGTGATATTGTAGGCTTGCCCGATTCAGGAAATTTCAAGATCGGCGATACGCTTACTGAGGGTGAAATTATTAATTTCAAAGGTATCCCCAGCTTCTCTCCCGAGCTATTCAGGTATATTGAGAATGCTGAACCATTGAAGTATAAGCAGCTGGCTAAGGGTATCGACCAGCTTACTGACGAAGGGGTGGCCCAGCTGTTTACCCAAAATTCTAATGGTCGTAAAATTATAGGTACAGTTGGAGCCCTCCAGTTTGACGTTATCCAGTACCGCCTGGAGCATGAGTACGGCGCAAAGTGCAAGTATGAACCGCTCAATATTTTCAAAGCATGCTGGATTGTCAGTAGCAATAAAGCTCAACTTGATGATTTTCGTATTCGTAAGTATAGTAATCTTGCCACCGATAAGCAGGGTAGGGAAGTTTACCTTGCCGAATCTCCCTACGCCCTGCAAATGGCTCAGGATAAGTTCACCGATATCAAATTCTACTT
>DCDD01000180.1:339-6399 GCA_002316235.1 Bacteroidales bacterium UBA1064 | reverse complement strand
GCCACGTTCCGCCCCCGACCCACTTACGGGTTTGGCTTTTGTGCCATATTTCAATACCAGCAACGTTCAACGATTCCCGACTTTATGAGCAACGCGGAGAATACCTTTTCTCCCGTTAGGGCTGGAGAAAAGGTTAAAGGATAAGGTAGACTTGTCCGACTGTTGGTGAAACCCGATGCAGAGTTGGTGGATTCGCCAAAATTATTCCGTCTTCTAAGGGCTTTAAATTGTTGCTTGGGAAGAGGTTTCTTTATGCTTAATTATTACGAGGGGGCTCCTCCAGACAAATAGGGTTTGTAACTTTTTCGGGAAGCAGTGCAAATGTCAATGCTTCCATTATGTTGCCTACGTAGTGGAACTTAACCCCTTTAATGTAGTCGCTGTTTATCTCCAGAACGTCCTTTTTATTTTCGAAGGGGAGGATTATATCCATGATATTAGCCCTTTTGGCAGCCAGGATTTTTTCCTTTATGCCTCCAACTGGCAGCACCTTGCCACGAAGAGTAATCTCACCGGTCATGGCTATGCTGCTTTTAACCTTACGCTGGGTGAAGGCTGATGCCAGGGAGGTAACCATGGTTATTCCAGCAGATGGTCCATCCTTGGGAATGGCACCTTCGGGTACGTGAACATGCACATTCCACCTTTCAAAAATATCAGGGTTTATTCCCAGCAGGTTGGCATGAGCCTTTATGTACTCTAGTGCCAGAACGGCCGACTCCTTCATCACATCACCCAGATTTCCGGTAAGGGTAAGATTTCCTTTCCCCTTGCTAAGGCTTGTTTCTACAAAAAGGATTTCGCCACCGGTTTCGGTCCAGGCAAGTCCGGTTACTACTCCGGCCAACTCGTTTCCAATGGATGAGTCGCTGTTGTACCGCGGAACACCCAGAATAGACCTTACTTCCTTTATGGTTAAGCGGGGATTGTATGTTTCTTCAAACGCCACCTTTTTGGCAACGTTTCGCACAACCTTGGCAATTCTTTGGTTAAGGTTGCGTACGCCACTTTCTCGGGTGTAGTTTTTTATTATTTCCTCAATTGTTTTTTCGTTTAGCTGCAGCTGGGAGGAGTTGAGACCATGCTCGGTTATCTGGTTGGGAACCAGGTGGCGTTTGGCAATTTGAACCTTTTCCTCCATGCAGTAGCCGCTAACCTCAATCATTTCCATTCGGTCACGCAGGGCAGGACTTATGGTGGCTATGTTATTGGCAGTTGTGATGAACAGCACCTTGGATAGGTCGAATTCGACCTCAAGGAAGTTGTCGTGAAATGCGAAGTTCTGCTCCGGATCGAGCGCTTCCAAAAGGGCAGATGCGGGATCGCCATGAAAATCCTGTCCCACCTTGTCAATCTCATCAAGAATAATAACCGGATTGGATGAGTTAACCTTTTTAATGCTCTGTATTATCCTGCCCGGCATGGCTCCGATGTAGGTTTTACGATGCCCCCTAATTTCAGCCTCGTCGTGCATACCCCCAAGTGAAATGCGCACGTACTTTCTGCCTAGTGCTCGTGCAACCGATTTTCCAAGAGATGTTTTTCCAACTCCCGGAGGGCCATACAGGCAGAGTATTGGGGCTTTAAGGTCGCCCTTCAGCTTCAAAACGGCCAGGTGTTCAAGAATGCGCTCCTTAACCTGTTCGAGTCCAAAATGGTCCTCATCCAGAATTTCTCTGGCGTGCGCAAGGTCAAAGTTATCCTGAGTAAACTCGTTCCATGGCAGATCGAGGAGCAGCTCCACGTAGTTGAGCTGAACGGAGTACTCAGCAGCCATGGGGTTCATCCGGTTTAGCTTGCTGAGTTCCCGGTCGAAATGCTCGGCTATCTCCTTGCTCCATTTTTTCTGCTTTGCCCTTTCTTTCAGATCGTTTACTTCCTGTTCTGTGGGGTTGGCCCCAAGTTCCTCCTGCAGGGTTTTAATCTGCTGCTGTAGGAAGTACTCCCGTTGCTGCTGCTCAAGATCGAGCTTTACTTTCGACTGTATGTCCTGTTTTAACTCCAGCATTTGAACCTCGCGTGTAAGGTACTGGAGGAGCTGAGTGGCTCGCTCCTTTAGCATGGATTTTTCAAGTAGCTTTTGCTTTTCTTCAGGGCTGATGTCGCTGTTTGCGCTTACAAAGTTGACAAGTAGCTGATTGTCGTCCAGGTTTTTAATGGCAAAGGCTGCCTCTTGGGGTAGGGTGGGGGTGAGGTTAATGATCCGGATGGTTATATCGCGAATAGAGCTGGCAATTGCAGCAAAATCCTTGTCGCTTTCATCTGGGAGAATGTCTGCAAGCGTGCTTACCCTGGCCATAAAAAAGGGTTCTTCGCTGAGGTAGTTCTTAACTTCAAATCGGCAAATTCCCTTTAGTATTACCGAAAAATTCCTATCGGGCATTTCGAGCACTTTAATAACTTGGGCAACGGTTCCAATATGCCACAAATCTTCTGCAGTTGGGTCGGGAATTTTGGAGTCAACCTGGGCAACCACTCCAATCATCCTTTTACGCGGGGGTAGGCTTTTTATTAGTTTTAGCGATTTTTCCCTGCCAACCGTTATAGGCATAACAATACCCGGAAAGAGAACCGTATCGCGAAGCGCCATAATCGGCAAAACATCCGGAATATCAGCATCCTTGAGTTCGGGTGTACCATCGTCGGCGAGAATGGGTATAAAATTCACATTTGACTCGTTGGAGTCATCAATAAGAAGCTTGCTATAGAAATTTCTGCTATTTCTTTCCATACTGATACCTCAATGCCTAATGACAACATGTCATTATCTCGATTTATTTTTTCGAGTATTGATATGGGCAATACCTATGCCAAAAAGTTTTACATGGTTGCACTTAAAAGTTTCGGTACTGGCTTGTCAGGTCAAAAATTTTCTTTAGAATGTCGATGTCAGTTTGGGTTAGCTCCAAATTTCGACGCTGCATCATTAAACGGGCAGTTTCCAAAGCTTTTTCAGGTTGATGCGTTTTAAATCCACACGCCCCACCCCATGAGAAGCAGGGAATAAAATTTCGGGGAAATCCGCTGCCATAAATATTGGCGCAGACACCCACCACCGTTCCGGTGTTAAACATGGTGTTGATGCCACATTTGGAATGGTCGCCCATGAACAACCCGCAGAATTGAAGTCCGGTGCTGGTAAATGCGTTATCCGCATAACTCCAGAGTTTAACCTCTGCGTAGTTGTTTTTCAGGTTGGAGTTGTTGGTGTCGGCACCAATGTTACACCATTCGCCAATCACCGAGTTCCCCAGAAAGCCATCGTGGGCCTTGTTTGAGTAACCAAAAATTACGCTGTTGTTTATTTCACCTCCAACCTTACAGTGCGGTCCAATAGTGGTGGGGCCGTAAATTTTAGCACCCATCTTCACGGCGGAATGCTCGCCAAGCGAAAATGGACCCCTGATAAGGGCTCCCTCCATAACCTCGGCATCCGAGGCGATATATATGGGGCCGGCTTCGGCATTTAGAGTTGAGCATTCAACCCTTGCACCCGCCTCAATAAATATCCTGGATGGGTTAAGAGTCCGGTTACTTGACGAAATCGGTGCCGATTTTCTGTTTAATGTTAGCATGTCGAAGTCTCTGGTCAAGGCTTCACCGTTTAGCCGGAAAATATCCCAGAGATGTTTCACCTGAAGCACTTCGTTGGGGTAGGGAATTCTGACACGAAAATCCGACAGGGATGGTGTTTCGGCAGGTAGTTTATCCATTACACCTGCTAGCACAACATTTTCATGAACTAGCACTTCGCCTGCTTCTAATGACATTATGGCATTAACCAGCGCTTTATCCGGGCAAACACCCCCGTTTATCAAGCAAAGTCTTTCACCAGTGATGTTTGGTGGATACTTTTTCGAAAGGTAGCCTGTGGTAAGAAATGATGTTGAACTACCAAGGTAACGCTCCCATTTTTGGGTAATTGTTAGAATGCCAATTCGAATTTCTGAAACCGGCCGGGTAAACGTGAAGGGGAGAAGGGCTTCCCTTCTATCATCATCAAATAGGATAAAACCAGCTGCCATAACCTTAAATTTAAGACAAACGTAGTTAAAAAATCGGTCGCTTGTTAGAGGTTTTCTGGCTACTATGAATTTTACCAAGCTGCCGGTCTTGGCTGAACTGCTTGATTCCCCTAGTTGCTAATTTGTAAAACTTTTTTAGGCAGGACATGAAAGTTCTAAATTGGCATTTTTTAACATAATAGCTTAACTTGCACAATGTTTGTTGTTATGGTTGATTCAATATTTTTCCTGTGATGAAAAGGATACTATCCATTTTTACCGCTGTAATTCTCTTGAGTTCTGCTGTTTTTGCCCAGCAAAAAGTTATTCCCTTAAAGGGTAGTAAATCGGCCATAAGCGTTAAGCAGAGCACTCTTCAGCAGCTAAGGGTTTCGGTTAGTTTCAGCTCGCTTATATCAAATGAAGTGGTAACGGAATCGGGCGAAAAGTATGTTAACCTGGCTATTCCAGATGGGTTTTCGACCGGACTTGTTGGCACTCCCAAACTGCCTGCCTACAAGAAGCTCATTCAAGTTCCACTAGGGGCCAAGCCAATAGTAAAGGTTCACAGTTTCAGCCATGTTGATATTGCGCTAGGTGATTACGGAATTAACCATCCTGTTATTCCCGTTCAGCCTCCTGTTCGTAAGGATCAGAATCTTGACTCATTAAAATTCATCATGAAGGCTGAGGTTTACCGTAAGAACGAGATGATAGAACCTCAGCTGGTTAAGGTTGATATGCTGGGAACCATGCGTGGAGTTCAGGTGGCAAGGCTTGAAGTGAACCCTGTGGCCTATAATCCGGTAACCGGTATGCTTAGAATATACAACGATATTGATGTTGAGGTTGACTTTGAGGGGGCTAGCCAGGCCAAGTTTGATGAAATGCTTGCCAAAACTTCTTCACCATACTTTGAGACATCCTACAGCTTTCTAATCAACGACCTTACCAAAAGTTCCTTTGACGATCATCCCGACTTGACCACCTATCCGGTTAAGATGCTAATTGTTTCGAACAGGATGTTTGAATCAACCCTTGTCCCCTTTGTTGAGTGGAAAACGAGGAAAGGGTTCAACGTTGAGGTGGCCTATACCGATGTCATTGGTAACACGGCCGAAGCAATCAAAACCTTCGTCCATAGTTCCTACACAAACGCTACTCCCGAAAACCCTGCACCAACATTTCTTATCCTTGTGGGCGACGTGGCCCAGGTCCCCGCCTCGGGAATGGGTTCCGCCTCTTACAGGCAAACCGACCTTTACTATGCAAGCGTTGATGGCGACTACTTTCCCGAGATGTACTACGGGCGCATGTCGGCTAGTACAAATGTTCAGCTTCAGAATATTATAGATAAGATACTTTACTACGAGCAGTACGGGTTTGAGGATCCAACCTATCTTAATTCGGCCACCCTGATTGCCGGTGCCGATGCCACTTGGAATCCGAAGGTTGGTCAGCCAACCATAAAGTACGGAACCAAGTACTACTTCAATAATGCTCAGGGATACTCAAGCATTTACGAGTATGGCGTTTCTAACGATCCAAGTAATCCAGGTGCCCAACAGGATTACATCGGTTGCTATGGTTCCGATCAGGTTGCTGTTGGGTTTATTAACTACACCGCCCATTGCAGCGAGACCTCATGGGCCGATCCAGCTCTTACATCTTCAACTGTTGAGGCAATGACCAATCTAAACAGGTACCCCCTGGCTGTTGGAAACTGCTGCCTATCAGGCGACTTTGCAACCGATGAGTGTATTGGCGAGAAATGGATTAGAGCTGCCGGTAAAGGAGCTGTTACCTACATTGGTTCTTCTCCCTCAACATATTGGTTTGAAGATTTCTACTGGTCTGTTGGTGCATTTCCCATGGTGGGCGAAAATGATGGGTATGTTCCTACCTTCGAGGAAACTACCCTTGGCGCCTACGATGCGCCCCATCATGGCAATTACGTTACTACCGGTGGAATGGTGTTTGCCGGTAACCTGGCCGTAACCGAGGTTGATGCCCAGGGATATCCACAGCAATCGAGTCCGCATTACTACTGGGAAGC
>DCDD01000180.1:0-178 GCA_002316235.1 Bacteroidales bacterium UBA1064 | reverse complement strand
TACTTTACCGAGGCTAGCCCAAATGTAGTTTCGCATACCGATAGCTTTCCTATTGGACTGTCTCTTTACACTGTCAGCGCACTTCCGGGTTCCTATGTTGCCATTTCAAAGGATGGTTTGCTACATGGCGCTGCCCTGGTTGACGCTTCAGGTGAGGTTGATGTCCCGGTTAATCCCG
>DCDD01000211.1 GCA_002316235.1 Bacteroidales bacterium UBA1064 | reverse complement strand
GGAGAGGTGGGTGAGTGGCTGAAACCAACGGTTTGCTAAACCGTCGTACTTCGCAAGGGGTACCGGGGGTTCGAATCCCCCCTTCTCCGCACCATCGGGGTGTGGCGCAGTTGGTTAGCGCACCTGCTTTGGGAGCAGGGGGTCGTGCGTTCGAGTCGCACCACCCCGACCAGGAGGCCTAAACGGCCTCCTTTTTTTTGCTTTTATCGCTGCATGTTCCATTGTTTATGAAAACAAGCAACTCGATGAATACTAGTTATTTATGTGGATAGCCATTGCCATACATCCAGCTGGTGTCAGAGCCTGGCTTGCTTCAATCTGATAAAAAAACGATATTTGTCATGCTCTTTTAGCGCAACACCATGACTGCTGTTTTTTTAACCTGTTACCATTAACGGTAACAGAACATGTGTCATTTAAGCAATGGTTCATGAAACAAAGGAAAAACAAGGATGATGAAAGTGCGCTTTTTGTGGCTCCAGGAATTGACCAGCCGCCTGTTGTAAACGAGCAGGCCGTTCAAAAGTTTAGGCAGCAAAAGCGCCGGCAACCGAGTATAGACGAGTTTGTTGGCGGAATACTTGCTCGCAACAACACCATCCTGAGCCAGGCAATTACATTAGTCGAGAGTTCACTACCACGACACTACGAGCTGGCCCAGCAGCTAATTGAACGTTGCCTTCCCTATTCGGGTAATTCGATTCGTGTTGGAATTACAGGAATTCCAGGGGTTGGCAAAAGCACATTCATCGAATCGCTTGGAACAATGCTAACATCGCAGGGACACAGGTTGGCTGTTCTTGCCATTGACCCGAGCAGTACGCGAAGCAAGGGGAGCATTCTTGGCGATAAAACCCGGATGGAATCGCTCAGCGCCGATGCCAATGCTTTCATTCGCCCTTCGCCATCAGCCGGTTCTCTTGGAGGCGTAGCACGAAAGACAAGGGAAACCATTATCCTTTGCGAGGCTGCCGGATTTGATACGGTGTTTATTGAAACGGTTGGCGTTGGTCAAAGCGAGGTTTCGGTTCACTCCATGGTGGATTTCTTCCTGCTGCTCATGCTTGCAGGAGCAGGTGATGAGCTTCAGGGCATTAAACGAGGCATAATGGAAATGGCCGACCTGATAGCAATAACTAAAGCCGATGGAGCAAACATAAGCAGGTCAAAATTGGCGCAGGCTGAATTTCAAAATGCCCTACACCTATTTCCCATGCCCGAATCGGGTTGGGTTCCAAAAGTGGTTACCTGCTCGGCTCTGAATAAAGTTGGAATTGACGAAATTTGGCGTGAGATGGTAGCTTATGCCGATTTCACCAGGAAAAACGGCTACTTTGTTAGCCGTAGAAACCGACAGGCAAAGTACTGGATGCATGAGACTATAAACGAAGCGCTTAAAAACAAGTTCTACGCCGACAGGTTAATACATGAACAAGTAAGAGAATTAGAAAAGGAGGTGGTTGCCAACAGGTTAAGCCCATTTGCCGCCGCACAACTCCTTCTTGACCGGTATTTCAGCCTTAAGTAGATACTCTGGCAAGCGGGTCAACTTGAGCTGCTCAAACGATGAGGAATGGATAGGATTATTGCAAAGTTGATTGACATTGGCTATCCGTAATAGAGTGAGTAAAAAAATTGCACAACCAGTAAAACAAACTATGCGCAAATGGATAAGAAACAGTTTCTCAGCACCATACTAAACCGAAAGAGTGTTAGAAGTTTTACAGGAAAACCGCTCGGGCAGGATGATATGGAGCTTCTTTTACGAGCCGGTATGGCTGCTCCCTCTGCACATAACCTGCAACCCTGGAAGTTTATAGCAATAGTTGACAGGCAGATATTGAACTCCCTTGCCGAAAAACTTCCCTACGCCAAAATGCTTTTTGAAGCCCCTGCCGCTATAGTTGTATGTGGCGATTTAACCAAAACAGGAAGCAGTCCCAAAGATTACTGGGTGCAGGATTGTTCTGCGGCAAGCGAAAACATTCTTCTTGCAGCTGAAGCGCTAGGCTTGGGTGCTGTGTGGACAGGTGTTTACCCTCGTGCAGAAAGGGTTGAAACCGTTCAGGGAATTCTTAACCTTCCTTCCGAAATTGTTCCACTTAATGTTATCCCCGTCGGAACCCCAAAAGGAGAACACCAGGCTAAGGATAAGTTTAAATCGGAAAATATTCAGTGGAATCGCTGGCCCTAAAGGCTCCCAATCAGGGTTTCCTTTGAAAGAGCTTTGTACTTTTCGTTAAAGTTCCGGTAAACCTCTGCTATATGCTTGTAGTCGTCGCTGTTCGGCTCAATTTTTAGTCCATGGTTGTCCAGCTTATCTTCTATGTAGGCAAGTGTTAGGTGATCAATATGCCTGGCAGGCTGGTAGGCGTAGTTTTTGGCTATGGGCGTTACCACTTCGTTCAGAAAGCCGCACTCCACCATTTGGGTGAGTAGATTCCTCATCAGCCTCTGAGGAATTTTCAACTGCTTTGAAAGGTCCAGGCTTGTCAACGGCTCTTCCCCATTGTTAAACCTTTTGATGATGGTATTCAGTATTAAAATGGAAAGAACTTTCCTGTTGAAGTGGCTTATCTGGTCGGTTTCCTTTTCAAATTCGTACATCTCGACATTCTGGTAGGCAAAAGAAACCTCGGCACCAAAAAGTACAATTAGCCAGCTGGTATGCACCCATACCAGGAACAGGGGTAGTGCAGCAAAACTCCCGTAAATGGCATTATACTTTGATACTCCTATCTGTAGGTAAACATAAGCCCATTGCACAATAAGAAACGCTGTGCCTGAAAGTATGCCGGCAATTATCCCCGAAACAATCGAGACCTTTGTGTTGGGAAGCGTAATAAACAAAAAGCTGAAAAGTATCCAAATCAACAGGTAGGGTACAAGCTTAAACCCCGAAAGTAGTACCGGGCTTATAATGTGTATGATTTGGCTTTTTTCGGCTATTGTGCTCACCTGGGTAGAAAGGTAAATTTGGATTCCGCTGGCAGCAAGAAGCAGAATGGGCGCTATAACCATAATCGAAAGGTAATCGGTAAATTTTCGCACGTAGGTTCGGGGTTTTTCTATCTGCCAGATGTCGTTAAAGGCGTTCTCGATGCTCGATAGCACCATCACCACTGACCAGAAAAGTAACACCACTCCAATACCCGCAATAATTCCACCGCCTGTGCGCTCAAGCAGCGAAGACGAAAAGGTAATGAGCTTGTTCATAACCTCCTCCTGTCCCTCAAGGCTGCTTCTAATTTGCTGCTCCAGAAACTTGTCAAGCCCAAAACCCTTGGCAATTCCAAACACCATTGCAAAAATGGGGACTATGGACATAAGGGTGTAGTAGGTAAGGGCCGACGCTTTAACGCTAACCTTTTTCTCGTTGAAACCACGTAGCGCCAGCAGCCCCACTCGAAGGTACTTGTAGAAGGCCTTAAGCTTAGGCGAAAGCTCATCAACCTGTAAAACCCAAATATCATGGGTGATGAATGAGTATATTTGCTCAAACTTCTTTTTAAGCCGCTGGATTCTACTTTCCTTTTTCTCTTTCTTCGGTTTTGCAGTTTTTACCATAACCTTACAAAATAAATTTTATAAAGGCACCTAGCTCCGGGAGCAGGTGTTAAGGTACTCACGATTTTTACTGCCAAATATTTCGGCTCGAATTATTACATCAAAGTCTCATAATCATCCAATTGCTAAGGCAAACACCTTTCCTGGCATACTTCTAACAACCCCAGCAAATTCAAGATTCAGCAGCAGCGATAAAACCTTAGAAACCTGCAAACCTGTGTCCATAGCAATTACATCAACCGTTTCCTCACCTTTTTCCTTTAGAAAGTTAAGAATTTTTTGCTCATCTGCAGAAAACTTATCAAAGTTAATAGAATACTGGCGTGATGAATTTACCTTTGAGGTGGTCCAGCCCATCAGAAATTCTAAATCGTCGGCGGACTCAACCAGTGCTGCCTTATTTTGCTTAATCAGCTGATTACATCCCTGCGAATATACCGAGTTTACATTACCAGGCACTGCAAAAACATCACGGTTATAGGAGTTGGCAATATCGGCAGTAACCAGCGCACCGCCCTCCAGCGCGCTTTCAACCACAAGTGTGGCATCGGCCATGCCAGCAATAATCCGATTCCGACGTAAAAAGTTATTCCTGTCGAATACCGCATCGGAGGTGAAATCGCTAACCAGCGCTCCCTGGTTTAGTATAGCCTTGGCCACGCTTCGGTGCGATTGCGGATAAATGGTGTTCAGGCCATGCCCCAGCACCGCAACAGTAGGCAGGTTGCGCTTTAGTGCCGCCCTGTGAGCGGTAACGTCAATTCCATAAGCCAACCCACTTATAATTATTGGCCTATACCCCTTTTCTGCCAATCCCGAGACTAAATCCTCACACATCGCCTTTCCATATTCTGTAGCCCGCCGGGTTCCTACAATGCTTAGCACTTTATCTGTGTTAAAATCAATGTTAATATTTGATTTTACGTAAAGAACAACAGGACCATCCTCACATTGCTTTAGCCGGTAAGGGTATGCCGCATCAGTAAAATAAAGTACTTTGATGCCGAATTTTTCAATAAACAGTAGCTCGTTTTCAGCTCGCGATAGAACTGTTTGGGCTACAATTTCGGCGGCAGTGGCCTCGCCTATTCCCGGTATTTTAAGCAGGCTGCCTTTTTTCTGCTTAAAAACGGCTTCAGCACTTCCGCAGTATGCAATGAGTTTTTTGGCGCTAATACTTCCAACTTTTGGTATTAGTTCGATGCCGATTTTATATACCAGTTCGGGATCGGCGCTCATTTACCTTTCACATAGCTGTTAAGCGCAGCAACCAGCTGCTCAAGTTGTTTTCCGGTAAGCGAGGAAATTGAAATAGCCGGATACCTAGAAACTTTATTTCCGTTCCGGACAAAAATGCTAAGCTCACGACGAAGGAACTTTTTCTCGATGGTGAAGCGGTAAAACTCGCTCTTGTCAACCTCGATAGAAATTTTGGGTGCTTTAAATGGGCGAAGCAGAAAATACCTGATGATGATTTTTTTCCCCTCATCGTTGTACGAAAAGTAGCTGGCTCGCCTCAGGTAGAAATAGCCCGAGAAAAGGATGTAGAGTAGCAGAATGATGGCAATTGCCCAATCCCGGTCTATCCCTGTTGTCCTTAGTAAAAAATCGCTAAGGCCGGTGGCTATCAATAGAACAATTAAAATAATGGCTATGATGGCCATTATGAGTTTGGCCGAATGGATACCAGTTACGGTGTCGTCGTTATCAAATTTCATCCGTTAGCCTTATTTTTCAAATTTTATCCGAAAAATTAATATACATACGGAACTCAACCAAGTTGTTGGCTATGTAAAAATAGAATAATCATCCAACATGCCCAACATTTATATCATTATTTAATAATGCCAACGCCTCGGTTTGTGAGATTTTAGTTTTTATGGATTCTTTCAGGTTTCTCCTTCCACCAATTTTTCCCTTCGCTTTACCTCTTTCCTTAAAAAATGACGCTCTTCCCTCAGGTGGCTGGCTGAGTAATGCTGAATTATGCTGCTAACGATTCCCTTCTCTACTATATTTTTTGGCCCATAGGGAATTGTTTTAACAACATTGTAGCCTGAAAGGGCAAGGTTAAAGCTTAAATGATCGGCTAGGCCAAGGTGATGGGCAAAAAATACTTGAGGGTCGCCTGGACTAACCCCGAGGTTTTCCATTAAAGATAAAATGTAGAGAATAGTGTCATGGTTATGGGTACCAAATATAAATGAAGCAGAGGCAAGGTTGTTGAGTAGAAATTTGATTGCCTCGTTTAAGCTATGGTTGATGTCATTTTGAGTATTTTGAAACAATATCTTCTTAGATTCGCCCACCTCCCGGTGTGTTAGTGTGCCTCGAAAAAGTTTTGCCCCAAGTATGTAACCATTCTTGGACGCAATCCGAAGCTGTTCAACTAGCCTTTCAAACGTCTCCACCATGTCAAACCTAAACGTTTGATACACGGTTGCCCTGTCTCCGTTATGGAGCATCATCATTTCGCTGGCAATACTATCAATAGCGGGTTGATAATCAACATGTTCGGCGTCAATAATAATGGATTTTCCGGAACTGAAAGCTTCGTTGCAAAGTAGCCTTACCCTATTGGCGAATTCTGTGTAAATACCTTTGTCTGCATGGTTTAGCATAGCGTTTTGAGATACCAGCCGTAGTATCCTGGGTTCAACTAAAGTAGAAAGTTTAACCAGCGTAAAGGCGTGGTTAGGAAAATCCCTGGCAATTCTTATAGCCCTTAGGTACTCATCAAAAACCAACTGCTTATCATTGCATTCAACAAGGGGCGCTGGTGAAGAGTAAACTCCGTAGCCCCATAGTTCGTCTCCAACACTTTCGCAGCTTTCCAGCGTTAAGCCTCCGGAAAAAAAGTCGAATATTCTATTTTTGAGCAGGAAGTTTACGGGAGGAATTGATGCCCACGAATTAGCCTTGCCAGAACGATTCATTCCACCCAATTTTGATAGCAGGGTGAATAACCTGCATGCTCTTTTCAACTCTTTGTTTGACAAGTACTGGAAAGCATTACCGGTATTATCAAGCGCTATCATCTGACTGCAATATTTAACTCATAAAGTTAAAACAATTGTGGGAATGTGTGAAAAACAGAAAAAACACCTATAAGAAAAAGTGTTGAAAATGGTTTGCCGCTCCTTGGCAGAAAAGAAACGTCTAAATGGCCATGGATACAATAAAAGCGCCCGATGTTAATTCGGGCGCTTTATTACTACTAGCTATTAGCTAAAACTACTTTTCCCTATTCCAACTTACAGCTGATTGTAAAAGCTTGCCATCACTTACTGCCAGATCCTCAGCATCTTGATCGCGTTCAAAAATTGGATCAGGTGCAGGTTGGGTACATTTAAAAATACCCACATAGGTTTTTTTGGCCAAGTCATTTTCGTAGGTGTTGAATGTAACCCAGTAGTAAACAGGAATTCCATCAACCTCTAATACTGCATCGTTTGCGTACTTCAACTTTAGCAAAATAGTCAGACCTTCCTGGAGCCTTTGCCACGTTAACGCAATTTTTTCCTCATCGGTGGCAAGTTCGGCAAATCCCGGCACGTTGTACTGGCTTCTTGTAGAAAGCCTAAGGTCAAAATTTTTGTAGTATGCGCTGGCTCCAAAGTAAAACTCGTCGTTACCATAGCTGCTTCCGTACTGGCGTCCATAGGTAAGGTAAACATAATCAACTAACAGCTGCAGGTCGGAGGCACTAGGAGTCAAATGTACGGTTGGATCAAAAATCCAATGCTCTCCAGTGTGGATGAACTGTCCCGACTGCTGCACAATACCATTGTACACCATCCAACTCCCTGCACTATTCTGGTATTTACCGGCCACTTTGGTATTGGCGTTCGGATAGTTGTAAACCATTATGCAGGTATCCCCGTCCTGTGCATAGGGGTATTTTTGGGAAAGGTAGGTTGGAATATACCGGCTAGCGGGATTAGTATTTGTGAAGGCGTTCCCTGTAAGCCCCATTAGGCTGTATTCGAATGGTTGAACGCAAAGCACCCCTTTTGATTTTTCCCACTTGGAGCCTGTAAACCTATAGTAATCATTGTAGTTTTTGAAAAGGTCGGCTGTAACACTTTTCCCTTTAGCCAACACCTTGGCTGTAATAACCACATCATCTACCTCCCATGTTCTACTTGCCGATGTGGTTGAAGTGTACACAAATGCAATGTAAATTTTGGCTTTAGGAAGGGGAACATTTCCCGAAGGACAAAATACAAAGTTGCCTGTTCCCAGGTCAAAACTCAGGTTTGTCCATGAGGCCGCATTTGGATCGCCGCTACCGCTGTAGTTGGTCGAATACTTCAGCAGTAAATCGTTTCCATCGTACTTCCATGCTGTAGTAAAGTTGAGCGTTGCGCTTTGCACGCCCGAGAGGTCAATTGCCGGAATGATAAGCCAATCCTCATTTTCGTTGTTTACTCCACCGGAGTAACCAGATATTTTGGCAAAGTAGTTCCCGCTATATGCTGAAGCAGCCCACTTTTGCGCCCCTTTGACGCTAACAGTGTCAAACTTATCCAGGTTGTTCTCGTTAAAATTTTCCTTAAAAAGGGTATCAGTGCGTGTTGTTGTGCTAGATGGCTCAAAATCAGACGATTTATAGGAAACCAGGCATTGCTGGTTAGCTGTGGGCGACGAAATTGCAGCTGTCAGAATCTGTGGAATGAATTCCTCGGCAGGCATGGATGGTATGAAATAACCGGTATTTGCAACAGCACCTCCTACCGATTGATAGTTGTCGGAGGTAAGGGTGTAAAGTGTTGGGCTGCTGTAGGCAGTAAGGTAACCGGTGTTTTCAAGATTAACGTTGTAGGTCACATTTGCAGTAGAGCCTAGGTTTAGCGCAACAAATCTGTTGGCAAGCACTTTCCCGACATAGTTTTTGGCTGTAAACCTTTGGTTGAATGCCTGCTGGTCCTTAATCAGCTGTGCCGATGCGCTGTCGGCATGATTTTGGGCATCAGCCAAAGCGTACTTGCTTGCATTAGAGTAATCGGTTGCATCAAGAGTATAGGTGATGTTTTCCTTATAGGGTTTCCTGGCTTCGTCAAGATTGTTGTAGGTGTCCTCCATGGGGTTACATGCCCACAAAAGGCCCAACAGCATGGTAAGATTGAGAATCCTTTTCATCGGTGTTATCATTTATTGTTTATTTAAATTCGTTTGGTTAAATTATTACGGTTATGCAACGGCTTGCAAATCTTCAACATATCAACTCAACTCCTAAAATTTGCGCGTGCACTATCCATCGTGTTAAAAGTTGATTCTAAGTCCGGCAGACCACGTTCTACCAAAGCCATAGAAAACATACGATGAAAACTCATCATGATATGTTCCATCCGTTGCATCGGCAATATACTCGGTGTCCAGCAAGTTTGACACGTTGCCATAGATGGTAGCATTGAAGGATCCCATTTTGAAACGGTAGTTGGCGTCTATATCAAGAAGGTAGTAGTCGGGCATTTCCCATGCATCCACCTTGCTTTCAATAGTCGTTCTGGCAGTTGGATCAAAATCGGCATAGTTTTTACCAAACCAGTTAAAGTCAACGCCCACCTTTAGCTTTGGCAGCACCTCATAGTCAACCCCAACAGCTGCTGTTATTTGGGCAGAGTTCCCCACATGAACATCAGCAATGTATGCGTTATATGTTCCGGCTACCGATTGGTCTTCGTTGTAAAGGGTAAAGTTAACATCATCTGTCCAACGGTAATCTCCATAGGAGAACATTCCCTTAACATTCAGGGTATTAATTGGTTTGTAGTAGCATTCCAACTCGACTCCCTGATGAAGCGCATTAATTCCCAGAATGTTGGCGGTTTGGCCATTCAATGATCTTACAAGCCCTTTATCCAACCAGCTGGTACGGAACACGTTCAGCTTGGCATTGAAATTTCGTAAGTTAAACCCATAGCCTACCTCGGCAGTAATAATCTTTTCGTACTTAACGCCCTTGTTGAAATCGTTCGTATTATTCAGGAAGGAGTTGGAAAAAATTGGGGCTTTTTTAATGTACCCACCGTTAATAAACACATTTTGACTTTCACTTATCTTGTAGTTAAAACCTCCTTTAATATTCCAGGGCAGAAAGTCGTGCCATGGGGATTTTTGATTTCCAGGAGCATACTGGAAAAAATCAACCCTACGGTAGTTGTTGCTAGCAGCAGCAACAGAAAGGAATCCCGAGTAGCTATTCTTTATATACTCTGCCTGTGCATAAAGTCCTAACCACAGCACCTGTCCCCTATAGTTATAGTTAACATAATCGCCCTTATGAAGCGGCTGTGATGCAGGACGATTTATGTTCTTATTATCAAGGTAGTAAACCCCACCAAGCAAATCGTCAATTTTATATGCATGTACACCGCTGTAGTACCGTCCGTCAAAACCGGCGGTAATCTTAAAATCTGAAATAGATGTGGTAAAAGTTGAAAGCACTCCATACCACTGATGGTCATTAATTGCATTGGCTATTATGGCTTTTGAACCGGTTGTTGAAGCGGCATTTTGTGCTATAACCCAGTCAAAATCAAAATACCCCTCGGGAGTGAGCGCAGAGTTATCATAAGGTGTTCCGCTGGGGTAGTTTAAGCTCAACCAGGTAGAATTCGGACCGTAGACTCTTCTTCCGCCTCCGGTTGCTATTGAGGCATAGGCCTGGGTAGATAGCATGGCGTTATCACTAATTTTCCAGTAGTGGTTTAATGAAATTTGCGGTTTGTGGTAGTAGTTGTAGGCATACCCAATGTTATAAATATCGCCATTGCGGTACCCGAAATCCGAATTCCACTTAGCCTCCATGGGGTGATCGCGGAATTCCTGAATAGTATGCTTGTTGCTGCGCTGGTTATGCCACTGAGGTGCTCCAAATGCATTGAAAACTATGCTATGCTTACTGTTAATTTTTTTGGAAACATTAACAAAATATGACCAACCTTCAAAATTAGTAGCCTGAACATAGCCATTGCCGTATGTATGTCCCCCCGAAAGAGTCATAGCCCAACCGTTATCCAACATGCCGGTGGATACCGTAAAAGTTTGCTTCATATACCCATCGTTCCCAATGCCCGCATATACCGACCCGCCCTTTTCAGCGTCTGTTGACCTGGTGATAATGTTGATTGTTCCACCAACCGAGGAAAGGGCAAGCTTGGATGCACCCAGACCACGTTGAACTTGCTGGTTGGAAGTAACATCCGAAAGACCAGCCCAGTTACTCCAGTATACCTTGCCATCCTCCATGCCATTTACCGGAATTCCATTAATTAGCACGCCTACGTTGTTGGAGTCAAAACCCCTAACGTAAACGCGGGAATCGCCAAAACCTCCACCGCTTTTGGTTGCATAAATTGAAGGCGTTGATTTAAGAATTTCGGGAAATTCTTTATTCCCAAGCTTTTCGGCAATGATTTTGGGCTCAATGGTTGAAACGGCAACCGGTGTGGTTCGGTCACGAACAAACGACGAAACCACCAGCACCTCTTCCAGCCCTATTGAGCTGGCCGTAAGCTGTATTTGCCCTAAATCCTTTTCTGTTCCCGAGGGAATGGTTACCTCAATTGTTTTATCGGAATAACCAACAAATGTAACCTTGATGGTTCCTTTCTCTACAGGTACTTTTAATACAAAAGAACCATCCAACGAGGTTAACGTTCCAATTGTTGTGTTTTCGACTGCTACTGCAGCGCCAACTAACGCTTCGCCACTGTTGCTGTCAACAACAACACCTTTCACAATACCCTGTGAAAAGGCTACTCCTGCTGTTCCTACTATACAAACGGTAAGTAGGATTTTTTTAATAACTTTCATCATACTGTTATGAATTTGGTTAGGGTTAAGTGTAGCTATTGATTGTGATCTACAATTTTGTTTGCGTATTGAAGTTGTGAAAAATAACCTGATGGCTTAAGGGTGAATATTAATAAAATACTAACCTCCACTTCTCGCTTGCAGGAAACCGACCCCCGTTTAACCGAAAGCGTTGTTCCTTTAGTGTTTAAGCTGAATTTTTGTGCACCAAATTACAAACATGAATTTCAAAGTGTATTATACGGCTAACCTTTCTTTACCATCAACTAAAATTTGGAATAAACTTTAACAGTAATTCCAATATGGTTGATTTATTTTCTAGGTCAAGCCCTTAGAACATGGCGTTTTGAAAACATTTAAACTATGAGGGTAAATGCTAACACGCCTAGATTCAAATAATTAAAACAACATATATGAGTCTATTAGTACTTAATGCACAATGCAAAAATTTAAGAGGTTACGTTTAACTCATAAGGTTAAAGCAATCATTGGTGTGAGCATATAGGATAAGCCGGATAAATGATTGGGTAAAATGATAAAAAAATCCGTCCAGAAAACCCGGACGGATTATTTATTAAGTAAACATGGCTTTTAGAAAATCAACCTTATACCAAGTAGAGCACCCCATGTACTGGTTGTGCTGATGTTTTTGCTGAGGGTTGTTTTAGTCTCAAATTCTTCAATTGTGTTGGCATTAAGCCGGAATGTAGGAGCGGTAGTTGCGGTTGGCAGGGCAACCCTGGTTAAAGGACGGACATTGTCGTAGCTAGCCAGCGGGTTGTAGGTATAGGCGCCCCACTTGTCGTTTAGCATGTTACCAACGTTGAGCAAGTCAAGGCTTATTTGCAGTGTATATCTCCTGCTGGTTCCAAAGTTGGAGAAAATATCCTGCAGCACCTTTACATCGAACCTGTGAAGCCATGGTTGAACATCACCAAAACGTTCTGCATACTTGCCCTTACGATCTTTCAGGTAATCATTACCGTTAACGTAAGCCCAAAAAGCATCAGCCTGTTGTTGTGCAGTCATTTCAACACCTCCTGTTGGGGTATAGGGAACAAACATGGCCAGAGCTTCGTCCTTGTCCTTTGGAACATAGATCAGGTCGGAGGATATGCCATCGTTATTTAAGTCGTTGGAGTAGGTATAGGACCAGCGTCCTTGCTGAAATCCTCTATAGGCTAACGAAATAGTAGTGGCAAACATTCCACCATACTCAATTCTGTAGGAGGCATGGCCAATCAACTGGTGTGGAGTGGCAAAGTTTGAGTAGCTAAGGCCAGGATTGTTAAGACTTCCCACAGCAGTATTTGAGGAGTAGGCGGAGTAGGCGGCAGAACCTGGGTTAGAGGAGATATCCTTGGCCATGGTGTAGGTGTAGGCAAACATTCCGGAAAAACCCTTGCTGAAGTTTTTGGTTAGCTGGGCAGTGAATGAGTACTGGTAACCTTTGTCGGTATTAGAAAGAACAACAGCATTGGCTATTGTGGAAACCACCTTTCTATCGTTTGCTGTTGCCCAAAACGGCCTATTATCTGGACCAACCATATTGCCAGTTGGATTGGCTTCGTTGATGTTAATCTGCTGCACGGCATTAATATCTTTCCCAAATAATGCCTCACCGGTAAACACAAAGTTATAAGGTAACTCAACATCAACCGCCAGGTTGGAACGCCAAACCTGGGGCATCTTAAAGTCTTTTGAAACTTCAGCCAATCCGGCATTATTAGGCAATGTTCCGGGTGCTTGAGGGAAAAGCGTAGGATTGCTTGCTATGAATTCCTTGAAGTTGGGATTAAACTGCAAGCCCACTAAATTCGCATTGCCAGGGCCCCATCCAATCTCGGGTGATTGAATCATGCCCGAGTTTGTTGGCTGGTTGGTGAACCAAACGAAGGGTAAAAGTCCTGTAAAAATACCGGTACCTCCACGAACCTGTAACGAGCGATCGCCCTTAACATCCCAGTTAAATCCTAAACGAGGGGAGAAAAGCAGCTGCGGATCGGGCCAGCTACCCACATCAATCTTTTGACTATTTGCGAAGGTAAGTGCAGAAATTGCAGGGTTATCCTTCATGTCGTCGAAGTAGAAGGGAAGCTCCAAACGAATGCCATAGGTAACTTTCAGGTTGGTATTCACCTTCCACTCATCCTGAGCATAAAAAGCTCCCATTCCAAAAGTAAGCTCAGCTCCGGGAGCGTCTTCACCATTATACCCGTAGGTTACTCCAAACCCTATGGGATCAGCACCATTTATGAAATCATCAACCGATGCATACCGGTAGTAGGTTGTCCCCTCCCGGATGTATGAATTCTTAAAGTAAAGCCGGTCAAAGGAAACCCCAAGGGTGAGAGTGTGTTTTTTTAGGTTAATTGTGGTGTTGTTGAGCAAACTTAACGTATTGTTGATCACGTCGTTGTTATATGAAAACAACTCGTATCCAAAGGACATATACTGATCGCCGTCCTCCCATATATCTACAAAGGGGAACAGCTTTGATGGAGATGTTCTGGAATCCTGAATGTGGGTGTAGCTACCTAAAAACTTGTTTGAAATATTCGTTAAAAAGGTGCTGTTTAGCTCACCGGTAATCGAACGAACAGTGTTCTCAAAACCGTAGAACGAGTTAGAGAAAGCCAGGGATTGGCTACTAATTCTTCCTGAATTTCTAGCGTTGTTGGGAGGTCCACTGTTAAAGTTGGTTTCAACGTCCGAAGTACCCACTACGTCGTTATAGCGAATGGTAAACTTATGATTTTTGCTGATGTTCCAGTCAACACGCGCTAAAATTTTGGTGTTTTTGTTCTGGAAGGGATCAAAGTTTTTATACTTACCCGGGTCATAGTTATATGTGCTGATTAGATGATCCCTTACCCTAATCATATCGGCTTCGGTTGTACGCGAAATCATCTGATCGGGGTTGGCAACCCCATCGGTGCTGGGTTTCCATGTAACCCCAGGAATATCTTCATTTTCAATTTCTCCATTTATAAAAAAGAACAACTTATCCTTTATAATTGGTCCGCCAAAACTTAACCCAAAATTCTGGCTGTTCCTGTCGTTTGCCCCTTCTACGTCGTTTCCGTCAACCTTATCGCCGGTAAATGATTTTGGGCGAATGTAGGAGTAAGCCGAACCCTTAAAGGAGTTGTCTCCACTGCGGGTAACCGCATTTATGCTGGCACCGGTAAACTGGGAAACTCTAACATCAAAAGGTGCAATATTCACAGAAACCTGGTCAATGGCGTCCAAGGATATTGGCTGTGCATTTCCTCCCGGAAGGGGGTTGCTGCTTAAACCAAAATTGTTGTTGAAGGCTGCACCATCAACTGTAATCGTGTTAAAACGACCATCTCTTCCAACAAAAGAGTTTCCCTGGGCTTGAGGTGTTAACTT
>DCDD01000045.1 GCA_002316235.1 Bacteroidales bacterium UBA1064 | reverse complement strand
TGCTCTGCACAGCTTGTAGCAAAAACCAGGGTAGCTGGTTTTACAGGTTCTCGTCGAAGTACCGGATAATTTTATCAATCAGGTGAACCCTGTCCTTACCCATCACGTTATGCTCGTGCTGGGGGTAGAGGAAGAAATCGACCTGAACGTTGCTTTTAACAAACTCGTGAAGCAGCGTGAGGCTGTTCTGAGGCACCACCGTTTTGTCCATATCGTCGTGGATGATGAGGAGCTTTCCCTTTAAGTTTTTTACGTACTGTTTAAGGTCGGACGTGCTATACCCGTCGGGGTTTTCCTGTGGGGTGTCCATATAACGCTCACCATACATCACCTCGTAGAACTTCCAATCGGTAACCGGGCCACCAGCAACTCCAACCTTAAAGAATTCAGGTGCACGCAGCATGAGCGAAATGGTCATGAATCCTCCGAAGCTCCATCCATGAACACCAATTCTTGTGGAATCAACATAGGGCAAGGATTTCAGGAAGTTTACCCCAGCCAGCTGGTCGGCAATTTCTATGGTTCCTAGCCGGCGGTGGATTGTTTGCTCAAAATTGCTTCCCCGGTAGGAAGTTCCCCGGTTATCGAGGGTGAAAAGGATGTAGCCCCTTGAAGCCATGTAGCACTCCCAAAGGCTTGCCCCACCCATCCACGAGTTCCGTACCAGCTGCGAGTGAGGGCCTCCGTAAACGTAAACCACCACGGGGTACCTTAGTGTAGAGTCAAAATTTACAGGTCTAATCAAACGGCCGTACAGGGTTGTGCCGTCATCAGCCTTAAGCGTGAGGAGTTCGGGAAGGGATACGTTGTAGCTGGCCAGAGGGTTGGGGGCATTGACCAGGTTTTTAACTATTTTTCCCTTGCCCGTGCAAAGGTTAACCCTGTTTGGAATGGAAATGGAGGAGTAGAAATCGACAAAATACTTACAATCGGGACTGAAAAGTGCGTTATGAAACCCTGCCCCCTGGGTTAGCATGGTAATGTTGTCCTTTTTTAGGTCAACAGCGTAAACTTGCCTTTCTATTGGGCTTTCACGAGTTGCGGTAATGTAAATTTTACCGTTTGGAAGATCAATAGCGTTTATATTGGTAACCTCCCACTCGCCACGGGTTAGCTGCCTGAGCAACTTTCCGTTTACATCGTAAAGGTAGAGGTGGTTCCAGCCATCGCGCCGGCTTTGCCAGATGAACCTACCCGAATTATCGTCAAGAAACGCCAGCGGTTGTTGGGGTTCAACATATTCAGAATCGGTTTCTTCAAAAAGGGTTGCCATCAGCTCTCCGGTTTGAGCGCTATACCGGTTGAGCCGCATGTGGTTCTGTTCCCTGTTCAGCGTTGCAATAAAAATCGACTTTTCATCCGGACTCCACGTAACGCAGGTAAGGTACTGTTCTGCGGGTAGCCCGGTTTTAATTTCGATGTTCGAATGGGTGCTAAGGTTGTAAACCCTGAGGGTAACCTCGTGGCTCTTCATGCCGGCCATGGGGTACTTCACAGGCTCTACCCTTGCAATGCGCTGCGTTATGTCCACCAAGGGGTAGTCGGTTACCATTGTCTCGTCCATGCGGTAGTAGGCCAGGTAGCTGCTGCCGGGCGACCAGAAAATGCCTTTGTTGATTCCGAACTCATTCCGATGAACAGCTTGTCCGTTAACAATGCCCGGGTTATCGTTGGTTGTAACGGCAACCGGAGTACCCTTAGCATCAGTAATGTAGAGGTTGTTTGCAACTGTGTAGGCAAGGCTGGTATTGTTAGGGCTTAACTCCAGGTTTTCCGCCTCTTCGGGAATTGTAAACCTACGTGTGATTTTCCCCAAACCAACATCAACAAAGGCCAAGTATGGAGCCGAGAATACCTTGATAACGTTTTCCGATGCCCATGTGTAGGCCAACCTCTTCAGTGCAGGAATTGAATCGGCTGAGAGCAAACGGTTTAGCAATTCAAGCGTCATAACGGTTTTAGGCATACCGCTTGGAACGGAAACCTCAATAATGCTGTCGCCTTCAGTGTAGGTGTATGCGTTGACATTAGCCTTCCAGCTGAAATTTGCCAGGGTTTGGGGTCTAAAGTCGGCATACTGCCTTAGGACTGCCTGTTCAAGGGTCAAAACTTTCTGCTGGGCAACCGATGTTAGCGACAGCATAAATGCAGCTGTAAGGAGGGTAACTTTTTTCATATTTCAAGCTTTTAACTTTATAAGTTAGTGTTTGTATCAGCATTTAGTGTGTGCGATTCGGGTATCCTACACCAAGCTAAAGCAAAAATAATCCTTTTATTTTGACATGGTGCTGCTCCGGGAGGTTTAATATTTTTTTACCAAATCAGGTTGTTGCCCGTTGTTTGTTGGGGTAGCTAATTTGCCGCTTTTGCCCTTTGGATATTTCATTTATTTTATCTTACTTGCACTGAACAATTTCAAAAGTGATGTATGCTTAATTTTAAGCGCATAGTTTTTTTTGTATCGGGTTGTTTTTTAATATTTGGGCTTACTGAATGTAATCATCCTAATAAGTCTGATAATCAAACGATTAAAGAGGATGTAAGTATTGATACGCTACCCACCCTTATCAAGTATGAAAGTTCTATTTTTCCCATTCCCTCTCCTTGGCAGGTTGTAGGGCTGGTAAAGAACCTAAGCATTCCTTACAACGAGAATCTGCTCAACCGGTACGACCGGTATCAAAAGTACGGCAAATCTTTCAAGCAGGCTCTTAACCTTGGCATTTACGGTGCCGATATCAGCTACCTGTGCATATACGATAGAACACAGGAAGCCATTAAATACCTCGATGCCATACGTAAGCTCTGCGACCAGCTTGGTCTGGAGCAAATTTTCGACCAGAATTTTTTTGATGCGGTTGAGCAGAATATTAACAACAAGGACTCATTAGCTCGAATTATAACCAAAGCATACTCAAGTTCCGATTTATACCTTAAGACCAACGAGCGGAGCGATATTGGCGCCTTAATAGTTGCCGGTTCGTGGATTGAGAGCATGTACTTTCTGACCCAGATTGCTCTTGGAAACAGCAACCGGGACATCATTAACCGGTTTGGCGAGCAGAAACATCCCCTTGATAATCTTATTGAGCTGTTAACTCCCTACTACTACAAATCGTCCGATTTTTCCGAGCTGATAGACGAGCTTATCAATGTTGCCTACGAATACGATGGCATAATTTACTCCTACAACTACAAGGAGCCGATTATTGATGCTGCCAACAGGCAAATCACAATAAATAGCACCACGCAGGTGGTGGTTTCGGAGTACCATATCCGGATCATAAGCAGCAAAATTGAAAGTATCCGCAATAAATTAGTTGAATGACAATATGTTGCCATGGCTAAAAAAATTTTAATCCCCTTCATACTAATCGGACTTTTCTCAGTTAAAGCCACCGCCCAGGTAGAAAATCTCAGAAACACCTGTGCACTGAACTTTCCTCCCGAATACGTTTCCGATGGTCAGGAGTACTTTGCCTCCCTTAAGCCCGACCAGGTTATCGAGTTCCGCACCACTTTCTTTGGAGAAAATACCTACAGGATTACCACCTGCACAAGCGTTAAAAAGGGGCAGGTTGTTCTAACTGTGTACGACACCGATAAAAACCTTCTTTTCTCCAACAGGGATTATGACTATTCACCATACTGGAATTTCCGCTTCACTTCAACGGTTATATGTATTATTCAGGTGGATGTGGTAAGCCAGCAATTTACACCTGGATATGTTATGCTGCTTATTGGGTTTAAACAGTAGTTCTAACCTTATATAGCACTCCATGAGCGAATCGATTCTAAAAGCTCTAATGCAGCTTTTTGCCATCATTTCCCGACCGGTTGCAGAGGAGGAAATGGAAGCCAATGATTACAGCGACCGTCGTCGGGTAGTGGAGGAATTCCTTCGTAACCAGCTGAACCAGGAGCTGGTGGCCGAGTACATCAAGGTTTTCGACAACTACTACAATCTTTACCAGGAGAAGCAAAGCGAGAAGACCAAGTCCAAAAAAAGAACATCGTCAAGCTCGGTAAGGGTGCTGAAAATTTGTGCCCAGATAAACGAAGAGCTACAGCAGCAGCAAAAAATAGTGGTGCTGGTTAGGCTGCTGGAGTTTGTTAAGCCCGAAGAGGGCAAGGTTACCGAGCAGGAAATGGCATTTATTTCTACCGTTGCTGAAACATTCTACGTTTCCGCTGATGAGTTCAACATGCTTTCCGATTTCGTTCTCTCCAGCTTCAACCAAATTCCTATTACCCCAAATGTTTTACTCATCGACGGCAACAAGGATTTTGAGCTGCCTGGTGTGAAGCACATTTACGCTGAGGGCTTGCTAGACGAGCTGCGGGTTGTTTTTATTGAGTCGGCCAACATATTTTTCCTGCGTTACAGGGGCACCCATGAGCTCTACCTAAACGGCCACCTAATCCAGAACGAGAAAATTTTTGTTCTGAGCAATGGCTCTTCCATTCGCAATCCTAAAATCAAACCGGTTTACTTCAGCGATATTGTTGGGCGGTTTGCCCTCGATAAGCTCAAGGAGAGGATAGTATTCGAGGCTTTAGACGTTGAGTACCGATTCAGAAGTGGAAAAATCGGTATTCACCAAATGACGTTTACTGAGGAATCGGGACACCTGGTAGGCATTATGGGAGCCTCGGGTGCAGGAAAATCTACCTTGCTGAACGTGCTGAACGGAAGCGAAAAGCCCACAGCCGGAAATGTGCTCATCAACGGCATTGACATTCATAGGCAACCCGAGTTGGTGGAGGGACAAATTGGATTCGTTTCACAGGACGATCTGCTCATTGAGGAGCTTACCGTTTACCAAAATCTGTATTTCAACGCCCGCTTGTGTTTCGACAACTACACGCCCCAGCAGCTCGATGAGGCGGTTTCCCGAACACTGGTAAACCTTGGGCTTAATGAAATCAGGGATATGCGGGTGGGTACACCCCTTAACAAAAAGATAAGCGGAGGTCAGCGAAAAAGGCTCAACATTGCCCTGGAGCTTATTCGGGAGCCTGCCATCCTTTTCCTCGACGAGCCAACCTCCGGTCTCAGCTCACGCGATTCGGAAAACATCCTCGACCTGCTCAAGGAACTTACCCTGAAGGGAAAACTTGTTTTCGTGGTAATCCATCAACCCTCGTCCGAAATATTCAAGATGCTCGACAAGCTCCTGATACTCGACACGGGTGGCTACCTCATCTACAATGGCGATCCTATCGAGTCCATCATGTACTTTAAGTCAAGGGTTCAGCATGCCAACTGGAACGAGAGCGAATGCGCCACCTGTGGCAATGTGAACCCCGAACAAATATTCAACATTGTGGAGGCCAACGTGCTCGACGAGTACGGCAATCCTACCCGTGCCCGTAAAATAAGCCCCGTAGAGTGGAACAACCACTACAAAAAGTGGTTTTCAGCTCAACCCCAGCTAGACGGTATTCCCGATTTCCTTCCCAAAATACACTTTAAGACCCCTGGTTGGTTTAAGCAGCTGAAAATTTTTGTCAAGCGCGACGTGCTGTCCAAGCTGGCCAACTCGCAGTACATGATTATCAATGTGCTAGAAACACCGCTGTTGGCCTTCCTACTGTCCTACATTATCAAGTACTTCAACATTGATGTTTCAAACAGGGTTGGCTACACCTTCATGGAAAACAGCAACATTCCTGTTTACCTGTTCATGTCGGTGATTGTGGGAGTTTTCGTAGGCCTCACGGTAAGCGCCGAGGAGATTATTAAGGATAGAAAAATTCAGAAACGCGAATCATTCCTGAACCTCAGCTGGTCCAGCTACCTGATGTCGAAGGTTGCCATACTGCTGGTGTTGTCGGCAGTGCAGGCATTCATGTTTGTAATTGTTGGGAATTCAATCCTTGAGGTTCGCGGGATGTACTTCGAGTACTGGCTGGTTCTATTCAGCGCATGGTTCTCGTCGAACATGCTGGGGTTGGTCATCTCGGATAGCTTCAAGACGGTTGTAACAATTTATATTCTCATCCCGTTTTTGGTTATTCCCCAGATCATCTTGAGCGGGGTAATTGTAAAGTACGAAAAGCTTAATCCCAAAATATCCTCACCAAGTAGCATTCCATTTTACGGGGAGCTGATTGTTGCCCGATGGGCCTACGAGGCACTGGCAGTTGAGCAGTTCTGTAATAACCCGTATGAGAAACCCTTCTACGTGTTTGATGAGGCCATGAGCATTTCGGACTACAAGAGGAACTACTGGTTAAAATCGCTTCAGAATAAGGTTGACTTCTGCTCTCGGAACCTGGGCTTGCCCGAAAAAAGTGAGGAGGTGGAAGATGCCCTAACCCTGCTGCGTAACGAAATTATGCATGAAATGACATCGCCGCAGGGCTCGAAGCTTACTTTTAGTAAGTATAACCAGGTTTCCATGGCTGGAGTTTCACCCGAGTTGCTCGACGAGCTGAAAAGCTACCTGGAGCTGGTTCGCAAGTACTACGTGAAGCTTTATAACAAAGCCAGCAGCCAGAAGGATGCCTACATATCCAGCTTTCAGGCTGCTCCTGGTGGGCAGGAAGCATTTGTAAACCTTAAACGGCAATACTACAACGAGAGTCTTACCGATTTTGTCAGAAACACGGGTGAAGTGGAAAGAATTACCGAGTATAAAGGAAGGCTTATTCAGAAAATTGATCCCATTTTCCTTTATCCTGATACAAAGTTTGTGAAGGCACACTTCTACTCACCTGTTAAGCCGGTATTTGGAAAATTTGCTGGAACTTTCTGGGTAAATGTGGCAATTATTTGGATTTCAAACATCCTGCTCTACCTTATTTTATACTATAGGTTGCTTAAACGTTTTTTAGAGCAGTTTGATAGAATTGGCGCCGAGAAGGAAGCGAACTAAAGCCGGGTCAACACCAACAATCATTCTTTCCTATTATTCCACAGTTTTCCACAGGTGGGTTATGCAAAAACATGCTACCCCTACCAAAAACTTTTTGGCTGTAAGGCAAATAACCCTTCATGGCGGGGGCAGAGAGTTCACCTACATGGATTCCGAAGTGGCTTTTTCTAATTTCTTTTGAATGGTTGCTTGCTGGTTGCTTTGTTACCATTTAGAATGATTAGTATTCATCCTCGTTAAAAAAGAAATCCTCCTTGGTGGGATAATCGGGCCAAATATCCTCTATGCTTTCATATATTTCAGTTTCCTCCTCAAGTTCTTGCAGGTTTTCAATCACCTCAAGTGGTGCGCCTGAGCGAATTGCATAGTCAATGAGTTCCTCCTTTGTTGCCGGCCAGGGCGCATCTTCCAACTTTGATGCTAATTCAAGTGTCCAGTACATAGGTAGAATTTATATTTTAGTTAATAAACTGATAATTAATAGATTATAAATAACCATATACCCGCAAATATATAAAAAATTGGAATTACTTATCAGGATGCCATTTTATCTGATCTACCTTTAAATCTTTTGCCAGCTTCCGGGAAAGCGTGAATAGGTAATCGCTAAGCCGATTCAGAAATATAGTCAGGTTGACGGGTAGGGGCGTTTCGGTTGCAAGTTTAACGGCCAGTCGTTCAGCCCTACGGCAAATTGTTCTGCAAACATGGCAAAGCGAAACTGTAGGATGTCCACCGGGAAGAACGAACGATGTCAGGGGTTCAAGAAGGGCATCCATGGCATCAATGTCTGCTTCCAACTTCCTAACGTCGGCATCGGAAACTGTTGGTAAGTCAGTTTTTGAGTTGGGTTCTTCGGCTGCAAGCACTGCGGCACAGCTCATCAATTTATCCTGGACAAATACCAGCATATCCCTGGTGTGGCCATCAACTGGTTGATCGCGCAGCAACCCGATGAAGGCAATTAGCTCATCAACTGTTCCGTAGGTATCTATCCTGGGGTGGTACTTGGGAACACGCATTCCGCCTATCAGGGAGGTCATCCCCTTGTCGCCCGTTTTGGTATATATTTTCATGGTATGGCTAGCTGTGAAATAATCGTAGTGCAAACTTCACCCTAAACATACATGTTTTGGTTAAGATTTGTTAGTATTTTGAAATTAAATTTTTATAAATTTTTAAATGTCGGTTTTGAATTTTTTCACGGGTGTGATGCTGCAGGTTTTTTGAAGGCCGGATCTGTGAACTTCTATGAAGTATTGCGGTAGGCAATTGCTGACATGTGTAAAGATGATTCCTCAAGTTGCTGATGGGAATAATGCGGATTGGGATTAACACCTACAGGTGGAGCGTTGCAGGTGCTTCCTGCCTACATTCGAATGCCGAGTGTTTAGGGCTAGTTGAATCTGTACGAAAATTTCAGGAGGAATATATTATGGGGGTGAGCGTCGTAAAGGGTTTCGATGTTGTTGTTCAACGAGCTGCCGTACTCCGATTCGTAGGCTTGCTTACCCAGCGTCCAAACCAGGAAAAGGGTTGACCCCGGTCTGTACTCCCAGCGCACAATCAGGTTCGACTGTAGGTCCATAAAGTTGAAGTTGCGGTTGGAGAATGAGTAGTCGGAACCGCCATCGTTGTTCTCGTCAACATAGTATTCCTCCTCATCCTGGTTGTAAACAAGCTGGCTGGGCTCAAAGGTTACGAATCGTTGATCGAAACTGTTGGCCATTGGATTGGTAATACGCTTAAATTTGGTGTACTTGCCACTTGAAAGGTAGGGTCGGCCATAGTACTGCACCGACAGGTCGGGGTTAATGCTAAATTCCACTCTCAACGAAAGGGCAAACGTTTTCTGGCTAAGTTTTCCCTGGATATAGCGGGTTTCGTTGCCGTAATCAACATTTTCAACAAATTCGAGCTTATCACTGTTTACGGAGTATGACGGGTTTAGAGAAAGTTGCAGATTTTTAAGGGGGCGGTATGAAAGGGTTGCGTAAACCGATTGGTAGTATGCGTAGTTCTCATTGCTTTCCAGCGTTGATCCACCCATGTAGAAAACCAGCTTTTTTCTCCCATCAGTCCCTATATTATACCATGCATTCCAGTTACCTGGTATCTTCAGCATTGGACCACCACGAAGGGCATGGGCGCTCAGAGACTCGCTGTTATAGTTAATCCCGGCATTAAATGTCCAGTAGTTGGTGAACTGTAGGTTGAAGTTAATATTTCCACCTTTATCGGTTGACTGCCCTCCAAAGTTCCATGTAGCCCACTGGTTAAGGTTAAAGTTTACATAGCGAAACCACAGGGTAGGTTTCCAGAACCTAAGTCCAACCCACATCACCTGAAAGATATCATCAACGTTCTGGATGTATCCTATATCGTTAATTTCGAGTTGGGGGGAGTGCCAGGTAACCGCTCCCATGTACTGCAGGTGTCCTTCGCCAACCCTTCCAAACTGTAGCAATCCCCCAGTACCGGTAAGCGACGTGCGAGTAGAGTCGAGCCTGGCATAGTTGTTGTCTGGCCTTTGAAAGTAGCGAGCTGGAGAAGTTTGAGTTCTGGCTATAGCCTCCTTGCTTCCGTTAACATGGCTAAAATAGAGTTTTCCACAAAACAGGTATTTCTTATTCGACCAAAATCGCTGTAAATCCATGCCGCCGGTAAAGGCATTTTGATGAAAGTAGTCGCTGGAGAGATCGTTCAGCTGGCGGTTGGTTGAAGTAGCTATGCCCGAAATGATGGTGTTTCCTCCGCTAAACTCCTGCCGCACGCTGGCAACTGTGTAGTTGGTGAGGGGTTCCGCTATTTCATGTGTGCGAACACCCATACTGTCGATGGTGGCGTAGGTGCTGTTGGTTATAGTTTCAAGAATACCAACCGACATGCCTTTTCCGGTTCGTCCGGTAACCTTGGCTGCGCCGAGGATTGCAGTGTTTGAAGGAATTTTAGCATACTCGTTATCGTCCAAATCGGGTTGAAGCTGGGGAGCGCGACCAATTCTCCGGGAGTAAAACAGGTTCTGGGTTGCCAGGTCGCCATCGCCAAACATCAACGAAAAGTTCATCATGCCGCTTCCCTCAATAAAAAATGGCCTTTTCTCCTCAAAGTAGGTTTCGAAAGCCGAAAGATTTACCACGGCAGGGTCGGCTTCAACCTGCCCAAAATCGGGGTTAACGGTTAGGTCGAGTGTGAAGTTATTGGTTATTCCTATTTTTGCGTCAATGCCAGCATTGAAACCATTTTTTTTACCGGTCATAAAGGGATTTCCAGATTCAGCCTCAAGTCGTTCGGTTTTGGTAACCATGTAGGGTGCTACCTCCACCTGCCGCTTGGGGGCAAGTCCGTTTAGCCCGTGCAGCTCGCCGAAAAGGTGAACAAATCCAGGTGCATCCTTTGGAACATGCTGCCAGAGGTCAGTTTCCTGGTTGCGGTAAATGTACCGCATCACCTGAACGCCCCATTTCATGTCGGATGAGTTAGCGAAACGAAGCTGGTTTAACGGTATTTTCATTTCGGCTGTCCAGCCATCGGGAGTTTTAACCGCTTTGGCCCACCAGATGGGATCCCAGTTCATATCTTCCTTATCACCATTTTCGGTCATCACCTCATCACTTTTCACTCCTGCAGCGTTGGTTGTAAAGAGGAATGCAGTACGTTGGTCAAAGTAGGAGTCGATGCAGAGTGTAACCCTATCCCCGTCGGCATCATCGCGCCGGGTTATCCTCGATACAACCTTATCGGGCTCGCTATCGCTCATCTTAAAGGCAGCATACAGGTAGTCGCTATCGTATAGAATTTTGAAGTAGGATTTCTGGCTGGGCTCATTCCCGTTGTAGGGCTCATGTTGGATAAAATTTCCGCTCCATTCACCCTTTTCCCATACTTCATCGTCAAGGCTTCCGTCAACAACAGGGGGTTTTGGATTTACCCGGACGGCCTGGCAAATTTTCTTATCCTCATCAAGGAATGCCTGGGCAGGTTGAACAGCAAATAGCAGTATTGCAATGCAGAATGGGGGCAGCAACTTATACATACTTATGTTTTAAGGTTTTCAATACAACAACATAACGACGACATGTTTTGAGTTTTGCTGCAAGCGGGATGAAAATTTGCTGTAGGACGCAAAAATAATGACCTGCATACCTTTACCAATGCGTAAAAAAAAAACTCCAGCCGTCGCTGGAGTTTTTCGATAATGTGTAATGTAGCCGACCTATTTTCTGAGAAAACCTGTAACCCTCATTTCCAGTGGGTTAAACAACGTATACTCTTGCAGGGTAATAGAGGATTAGCGGTTCTTTTCGCTGTATTCTCTGCCAGCCCTGAAGGCTTTAAGGTTAAGGTTGACGATATCCTCTCCCTTACGGTTAAATAGCTGCCGTATTCCCTCCTCTATGCCAGCGGCAGGAATATCAATAAAAGGTGAGGCTGCCCCTAGCATGACGATGTTTGAAGCCTTTGTTGACCCGCACTCCTTGGCAATGGAGTCGGCATCGAGGGCAATATGGTTTTTAACGGCTTTCACCCTCTTTAGTATCTCGTCCACCTTTGGGTAGTCGGGTATGTTGTCAAAGGGGGTTATGTTGGTAACCAGCCATCCGTTTTTCGACAGAAATGGCATGTAGCGTAAGCCTTCCATGGGTTCAACCGAGATAATCAGGTGGGCTTTTCCGGCGGGAATTAAGTCGGAGGCAATGGGTGCATCGGAAATGCGAAGGTGCGATTGCACATCACCCCCGCGTTGACTCATACCGTGAACCTCCGATTGCTTGATATGCAGGTTGCTGTTAACAGCGGCCAGGCCAATTGCCGCAGCAATTGAAAGAATTCCCTGTCCGCCAACACCTGCTAAAATTATATCGTTATTCATTATAAATTGTTTAACTAGTTGATATATAATACGTTGTTAGAAATATTGATTAATTGCTGAGCTACGTTCATCCGAAAAAGATGCATGGTAAACTTTCTCCAGCTCATTGCTAATCATTTGATTCTTTCTTTTCTGTTTTTTTCCTACGGGCGAAAGTCTGAATGCACTCACGCTGGGGGATTATTACGGAAACGCCATTATAGGCTAGCTCCTCGCGAATTATCTTGACGTTTTCCTCGTGGTTTTTCTTTAACGGTACAACCACCCTGATGTGGCTGGGGTCAACGCCCATACCCCTGCAAATGTCAACAATTTTACCTGTTGCCGAAGAATCCTGGCCTCCGGTCATACCGGCAGTTGAATTATCGGAGATGATGATGGTTATAGGGGAGTTTTCGTTTACAGCATCGAGTAGCCCTGTCATACCGCTGTGGGTGAAGGTGGAGTCGCCAATGACAGCAACAGCTGGAACAAGTCCGGCATCAGCTGCCCCTTTGGCCATTGTAATGGAGGCTCCCATGTCAACGCATGAATTTATGGCGTTGAATGGTGGCAAAGCTCCCAGGGTGTAGCACCCAATGTCGGAAAAAACCCGGCCGGCGCTGTAGTCCTTAATTGCCTCGTTCAAATCCGTGTAAACATCACGGTGTCCACATCCCATGCAGAGCGATGGAGGGCGGTTTTTTACAACTTCTGCCAAAGGCTCTTCACCAGCAGCCGGGAAACCTAATGCCTTGGCAACTATGTTTGGATTTAACTCGCCGTCGCGGGGTAGGGTCCCGTCGAGCCGTCCATGAATTGGCTTGCCAACATTGAAAAATCCCCTAAGCATCTCTTCCACCATGGGGTATCCCTCTTCAATAACCAGCAGCGATTTGCAGCTTTCGTAGAGCTCGGTAATTTTTTTGCGGGGAATAGGGTAGTGTCCAATCCTGACAACCGGAAAGGGACACTGGTGGTTGGGGTAGTTTTCAACCAGGTAGTTGTAGGCAATTCCGGTAGCTACAATACCCATGTCGTGGTTTTCTCCTGGAATGAAGGCGTTAAATTTAGATTGTTCAGCCTCCAGCTCAATAGCAGGTTGGGTGGAAAGAAGCTTTTTATAGTTTTTACGTGCTATTGCGGGAAGTAAAACGTACTGTCTTGGGTCGAGCGGCATTCTAAGCTTGTTTTGATCCTTAACTTCATGCCTGCTAATATCGGCGCGGGAGTGTGCCATCCGGGTTGTAATCCTGAACAGCACGGGGACGTTAAGCCTTTCGGAGAGTTCAAAACTTTGGTAGGCCATGTCGTAGGCCTCCTGCTGGTTTGATGGCTCAAGAATGGGAATCATGGCAAATTTACCATAGAACCTTGAGTCCTGCTCGTTTTGCGATGAGTGCATGGAGGGATCGTCGGCCGATACTACCACCAGCCCTCCATTAACGCCTGTTATGGCAGAATTAATAAAGGCGTCGGCAGCCACGTTGAGCCCTACGTGCTTAAAACACACCATTGCACGCTTGCCAGCATAGGACATGCCGATAGCAGCTTCCATGGCTGTCTTTTCGTTGGCCGACCATTGCCTGTGAATGTTCCGTTCGGCAGCCATTTTTGAACCCTGAACATACTCCATGATTTCTGTTGATGGGGTGCCAGGGTAGGCGTAAATGCCCGATAGCCCTCCGTCTATTGCTCCCTGGGCAATGGCTTCATCGCCTAGAAGTAGTAACTTTTCCATTTCGTTTGGTTTATTCTTCAAAATTGTTATTTGGCTTTTGCTTTGGCGTGGTTAGCTATTAAGGTAATGGTATAAGCTAAACAAGTTCTAAAGGCCACCAAAACGCTTCAGGTAACCTACGTTCTGGGCAACGTTATATAAGTAATACGCCGAATACATGATAAAATCATTTCAGTTTTAAACCATTCAGTTCAAAATTGGGTTCTGATTGTTAGCAAAAGTAGGAATTATTTTAGAATGATTAAGCTAAAAGCCCTTTTTTGATGAAAAGTTAAAATTTAAGGTAGGTAATGTTACGTCAGGAAATGATAGTAATAACCAGCTTACGGTTTCCCCCATGATTTCGAAACTCGCATAGGTAAATTCCCTGCCAGGTGCCAAGGTTCAGCTCTCCGTTAGAGATGGGAATCCAAACCGATTGGCCTAGGAGAGACGATTTAATATGGGCAGTCATATCGTCTTCACCTTCCAGGGTATGCTCGTAGGTGTTGGAAAAAGGGACAAGGGTGGATATAAATTTCTGAAAATCTTTTCGTACGGTGTAATCGGCATTCTCATTAATTGTTAGCGCTGCCGAGGTGTGCTTAATGAATATGTTGGCCATTCCGGTTTCGGGTAACGCCGGCAATTTTTTAACAACCAACTCGGTTATCAGGTGAAAACCAATTGGAAATTTGGGGAGGGCAAATTCAACCTGTTGAATCATGCTCAGGCATTTTATGTTTCACAATTAGGTAAATCGAAAGCGGGAGTAAATTAAAAAATCAACTAAAGGTAAGGAAATTTGATTTGTAAACCATGTTGACAGCTATTGTAGCACAATTTTTTTAAGCAAATATGGTTATTCTTAGGCTTGGTATTGTTCAGCATGCTACTTTTGAGGGAATATGTACAGATAAACTCAACAACTTGTAATGCCCGAAAAACAGGATAAGACTAAGGTTTCCGCTGCTTTCTATTTCTTTAAAGCAGGGTTGCTCCTGTTGTTAATGGTAACCGTTATGGTTGTAAAAGGCCAGACGGGTCAGCTCCTGGTTGTAGGGTTTGTAACCGACTCGGTTGGCAGCCCTGTTCCTTTTGCCAGCGTTGTTGTAGAGGGTGGGCCAATAGGGGTTTCGACCGATATCAATGGACGGTTTCGCATTACCCTTCCGGCTGCGCAAAGTGCTGTTCTCACCATTTCGTGTGTAGGCTACAAAAGCACTTCGGTTCTTATTAATGCAGACGTAAATAGCCCAATTGTTGAGCTTAGGGTGAAGCTAGATGTTAACGAGTTGCTGATTGATGAGATTCGTGTATCGTCCGACCGTCGCTGGACGGGTAACATCGAAAGGGTTAACGCCAGGGATATTAGCTTTATGCCCAATGTTTCTGGGAATTTTGAATCCATTATCAAGCTGATGCCGGGCGTGGCATCAACCAACGAGCTTAGCTCGCAGTACTCGGTTAGGGGGGGAAATTTTGATGAGAACTTGGTTTACGTTAACGATATTGAAATTTACAGGCCATTTTTAGTAAGATCGGGGCAGCAGGAGGGGTTAAGCTTCATAAATTCCGATTTGGTATCGGCTGTAGAGTTTTCTGCCGGAGCATTCAACGCCGAGTTTGGCGACAGGATGTCGTCGGTTCTGAATGTGAGCTACCGAATGCCGACCTCCTACCAGTCTGGTGTGTCTCTAAGTCTGCTTGGTGCCTCTGCATACACCGAGGGTGTTTTGGGTAACCGGAAGTTTTCGTACATAACCGGAGTGCGCTACAAAACTTCAAGCTACCTGCTGAACACGCTTGACGTAAAGGGCGACTACACCCCTTCATTCCTCGATTGGCAGGGGTTGTTTTCGTATAGGTTGAATGATAAGCTTGCGTTTAGCTTTCTGGGCAATTATGCCACCAACAGCTACCAGTTTGCTCCAGATGTTAGAGAAACCAGGTTTGGCGTGTTCAGCAATGCGCTTCAGCTGAAAATATACTACGAGGGTAAGGAGCTGGACAGGTACATTTCGGGAATGGGAGCCGCTTATGTGGAGTATGCCCCAAGCCAAAACACCAGCATAAAGATTTACTCTGCAAACTACCTTACTCGCGAGTCCGAAACATTCGACCTGCTTGGAGAATACTTCCTGAATGAGCTTGACAACTCAATGGGATCGGGTTCCTATGGCGACAGTCTGATTAACGTAGGAATCGGTGGATTTCTGAATCATGCCCGCAACTTCCTCTTTGCCCGCATCAATAATTTTGGGCTTGTTGGAAGTGTGAGGTTTTCAAATGCCAAGCTAAAATGGGGCGCCCAGCTTCAGCATGAGTTCTTCGACGATGAACTGAACGAGTGGAATCTGCTTGACTCCTCAGGCTATGCCATTCCCTATAATGGTTCAGCCATTGGCCTTTCAAATGTGATGGTAGCAGGTAACTCAACCTCGGTGAATAAGTTATCGGCTTTTTCACAGCTCGATTACAGCTTAAGCAGAGGGGCATTTACCCTTGCCACAAATACCGGACTACGTCTTCTCTACTGGGATTATACCGGTGATGTGCTGGTAAGTCCCCGAGTCTCGTTATCGCTTAAAAATCAAAGACTTAAAAATTTTAACTTCCATTTAGCGGGTGGCGTTTACTACCAACCTCCGTTTTACCGGGAGCTGCGAATGCCCAACGGAAGCTTAAATCCAAATATCAAAGCTCAACGTTCGGTGCAGCTGCTTGCTGGTTTGGAATACTACTTTACTGCCTGGAACCGACCTTTTAAGCTGTCGGTAGAACTTTACAACAAATGGCTCGACAACCTTATCCCCTATAAAGTTGACAACGTGCGAATTCGTTATGCTGGACAAAACCTGGCTAAGGGTTTTGCCCGGGGCGTTGATATTAAGCTTAATGGTGAGCTGCTTGAGGATGCCGAGTCGTGGGTTAGCATTTCGCTACTTAAAACCATGGAGGATATTCTTCACGATAGCTATGTTGACGCCAACGGACAAACGGTTTACCCAGGGTACTATCCCCGACCAACCGATCAAACCCTGGGGTTTAACTTGTTCTTCCAGGATTACCTTCCCGGTAATCCGACTTTCAGGGTACACCTTAGCGCTAACTACGGGACAGGCTTGCCTGTTGGTGTGAACGGTATCGACAGGTATGATGTTACCTTCAGAATGAAGGATTACAAAAGGGTTGACATCGGTTTTACCAAGATACTCCGTGACGAAATCTCTTCTAATGGTATATCCCGGAAGTTGAAAGGATTTAAGGGGATATGGTTGGGCGCCGAGGTTTTCAACCTGTTTAATTTCAACAACACGGTTTCCTACCTCTGGATTCAAACCGTTGGCAACCAGCAGGGTGAATCAGATACCTTTGCTGTTCCCAACTACCTAACCTCAAGGCGCTTAAATATCAGGTTGCAGCTTAAATTCTAACCAATAGCTTTTGTTTTCCTAAAAAAATGTTGAGAGTTTAGCCTAACTTTGCTATTTTTATAAATTGTAAAGTAAAAAGCTAAATTGGTTCATCATTGTAGCATACTGTTAAAGGATTTTCCTCTGTAAAAATGAATGGAAATAGCTTATCAAGCAAAGAGTCTGAAACACATATCTACCTACAGCATATCCATCGTTACCTAAGGGCTGGATTCTGGCTGTGGAATTCAGAAACCAACCACTTGCTGCTAGGGCATAAATTCCAAGAGGCACTTGGAGTTAAGGCTGATGAGCTGGGCATCCATCTTGACGACTTCTTTAGCGTAGTTCACCCCGACGATAGAAGGCAACTTTCTACTATCCTTTTCCGATTGCTGAAGCAAAAGTTACGCTACAGGGAATTTGATGTTAGGGTAATGGTGAACGACGTATGGCATAGGTTGAGAATTCATGCTTTAGTAGGAGAAATAGCTACCGACGGGAGTGTGCAAAGCCTGTTTGGAAAATTTTTACCTGCTGATCCCAGGCAACCCATATCCGGGCCAGCCATACCTGCATCAACATTTATGGGCTTTGATGCTTTTACCTATAACCCGGAGGAAGGCCAGCTGCAATGGCAATTTCAACCTAGTTCTATGTTTTGGGGAAATACACCAAAAGGTAAAACCTGGAATTTTTCAGAATTTAGGGCAATTCTTTCACCCTCCAGCTTCAAGGAGCTCTCGCAAAGCTGGCAGGTTTTTGCCAACGGAAATGAAGAATTTTTTACACGGAACTTAACCCTTTCAAGTCCTCAGAACGCCAAACGAATCATTACCCTGCTTGCCAGGAAGGTTGAAGGAAGCAGGTATATTCAGGGGGTGATGATTGATACATCCAAACTTTGTGGAATTGCTGATAAATCAAGTTTTCTGCATTTTTACTCATCAATTGCTTCGTCACATCGTTTGCTGATGATTGAGCTTAGCAGGGAGGGCGCTATTAAAGGATGCAACCGAATTACCGAAAAATCTTTTGGCTACAGCCTGGCCGAACTCCAGAACCCACAGCTATTACCGTCTCTTTTCACAAACGCCGATTCTTTTAAACAGCTGGTTACCTATGCAAATTCAGGAGGTTCTAAACCTTTTGTGTGTAGAGTTAGAAACCGCGAAGGACAGGTTAAAGATATTTCGTGGATTCTGCTTAAACTTCCGGAAGTGGTTGGTATGGAAGGCAATACCCTAATTGGGCAGGATGTAACCAGGCAGGTTCAGGTAAATTTTGAAGTTAACCTACTTCAACAAAGGTACCAGGCTATTAAGTTGGCTAATGCCGAGTTGCAGGGTGCTGCTAATTTCGAGGGTGTTTTTTCGTGCTTTGGGCAACAGCTTGAGCGGATATTCCCCAGCATGGTAACAGTGGTATTGTCGTATAATGCTGCCGATGGCTTTATTACGGTTGAAGGCATTTTTGGCATTCAGCACAAGACCTGGGAATCGTTAATTTTCGACTTGGGATGGAACCCTGTTGGCCGCCGGTTCCTACTGCACGATAAGGATAAACATGCCATTAAGTCGGCTGCAGCCTACAGGGTTAACGAATCGTTTACCGGTATTATGGAAGGATATATTTCCATGTCGGCATCAAAAATTATTGAACGATACATCAATATTGAGGCGATATATGCAGAGGGTTTGGTTTCTGGCAACCACATGTACGGGGGAGTCCTCCTACTTAAACCAGAACCTGCCGATGAACCCGATTTAACCTTACTCGAAGAGCTGGCTTCTGTTGCTGTTAATACCATTCAACGGATTGATACAGCTGAGGGTTTACAGCAACAAATTTTTACACTTAAATCAAAAATTGAGCAGAAAGACGAGCTATTCAGCCAGCTAAGCCATCAGCTAAGAACCCCCCTGAATGCAGTTTTGGGTTTCAGCCAGCTGCTGCTGGAGCTGAATCAACCCGATGATTTGCTTAAAAAATACATCGGGATAATCAACAGCAAGGGGAAGCAACTTCTCCGGCTGGTTAACGACACCATTGATTATAACCTCATTGAAAAGGGCAACCTGACTCTGGTAAAATCAACTTTTAATCTTAACCACCTGCTTCAACAGCTCCACCGCTCTTTTTCACAGCAGTTCGAACTTTACCAGAATGAGGGGATAAAGCTAAAATTTATACAACCAGGAAATGCCGAAAACATCTTTCTTAAAACCGATGAGGGAAGGTTGGAACAGGCATTAGCCAACCTTTTGGACGGTATCTTTAAAACTGTTGAACGGGGCACAATTGAGCTGAGCTGCAGAAAAGAAAACAGCAAGGTGATGATCTTTTTAAGAATAAGCGGAGCTGGTGCCGAATCAAAGGTTAACGAAAGCTTACTCGATCAGTTCAGACAGTCCGAAAACATAGAGTCGCCAATGCAATCTCTACTGGGCATTAGGATGGCTAGGCAGATTGTTACATTGCTTGGTGGGGAGATGCGGTTCGATATCGGCTCCAACGACAATGCGGAGGTTGAAGTTCTATTACCCCTAACGGACAGCAGTACTTCAGGTAGTAATAACAACATCGAGGACAATGCTCCCGTTTATCCCGATTTTAAAAACAAGGTTATCCTGATTGTTGAGGACGAGGAGGTAAACTACCTGCTGTTTAGGGAGTTGCTGGTTTCGTGTGGGGCAACAACCCTGTGGGCAAAAAACGGCAGGGAAGCTGTTAACCTGGTTAGCACTATCAATCAAACCATACACCTGGTTGTAATGGATATTCAACTTCCGGTAATGGATGGCTATGCTGCAACCATGGAGATAAAGCAGATTAATCCTAAAATCCCAGTCATTGCTGAAACCGCATACATTTCAGCTGACGATCGAAAAAAGGCCGAGGCCGCCGGATGCGATGGGTATATTACTAAGCCAATTGAACCTAAAGTATTCTACGAAGTTTTGGAAATTTTTCTGGGTACCTGATTTTACATAACACATGATGTTGATTCGTTAATAAATAGATTGAATGGATACTAAAATAAATGAAAGATTGCAGCTGCTGCGCCGGCAGATGAAAAGCAGGGGTTTTGATGCCTATGTTATTCATCATAGCGACCCCCATATCAGCGAGTACATTCCCGATTACTGGAAGGTTAGGGAATGGGCTTCCGGATTTTCCGGATCGGCTGGAACTCTGGTGCTAACCGAAAAAAAAGCAGCACTTTGGACCGACTCGCGCTACTTCCTTCAAGCTGAGCAGCAGCTTGCAGGTACAGGCATTGAACTTTGTAAGCAGGGGCTTCCCGATACACCGGATATTCCAGGCTGGATAAAGTTGAATCTAGAAGCTGGGTCAACAGTTGGGTGTAATGGTGGCATTATTTCGGTTTCTGCTGCACGATATCTTTCGAAAAGCCTTGAACAGCTTGGCTTTAAATGTAGTTTTGATGACGATATTGCAAGCACAGTATGGTTAGACAGGCCACCACTTCCTACTGCTAAAGCCTATATTCATGCAGCTGAATTTGCCGGAATCTCCGCTGGTGATAAGCTTGAAAGTATCCGTCGTAACTTGCTTAACATTAATGCTACGGCCTGTCTAATGTGTTCCCCCGATGAGGTTTGCTGGACTCTCAACCTCCGTGGAAGCGACATCCAGTTCAATCCGGTAGTGCTTTGCTATGCCTATGTTGACCTTGAACGGGCTATTCTTTTTGTTGACGGGAGAAAACTCGACGATGAAATTTCTAATTTCCTTACCAGTGCAGGCGTTTCTACAATGGGCTATGAGCAGGTTGGAAATTTTATCTCTAACATCAGCAGGCACACGGTGTTGGTGGTTGATTCCGATAAAACTAACTACAAGTTGTACAACCAGATACCCCAAACGGTAAAGATTGTCGAGAGAATTGGAATTGTAACTGAAATTAAGGCAAAAAAGCAGAAACCAGAGGTTGAAGGCATTCACCAGGCAATGGTGCAGGATGGGGTTGCCCTGGTTAATTTTTTCTACTGGTTGGAGGAGGTTTTGGGGAGGGAGAGGTTAACAGAGCTTACGGTAGCCAAAAAGTTGCTTGATTTCAGGAGCAAACAACAGCATTTTGTAAGCGAAAGTTTTGAAACCATTGCTGGTTATAGGGATCATGGGGCAATAGTTCACTATAGCGCAACTCCCGAGTCTGACTATACCATAGAACAGGACGGATTTCTGCTTATTGACTCGGGAGGGCAATACCTGAACGGGACTACTGATATTACCCGAACTGTTCACCTGGGTAAGCCTAATGCCGATGAGATGAAGCATTACACGCTGGTTTTAAAAGGGATGATTAGCCTTGCCAAGGCCAGGTTCCCCTTCGGAACACGTGGTTCGCAGCTCGATACGCTGGCCAAAATGGCCCTTTGGTCAAACCATCTTACCTATGGGCATGGAACAGGTCATGGAGTTGGGTACTTTCTGAACGTTCACGAGGGCCCCCAGCAGATTCGTCCCGAAAACCATCTTCCCATTGAGCCCGGCATGGTGATGTCCGATGAACCTGGAATATATATTTCTGGCTGCTATGGCATTCGAATCGAAAACCTTATACTTTGCACCGACGATATTTCCAACGACTTCGGCCGTTTTTTAACTTTCGAAACGTTAACCCTTTGCCCCATTGATACCAAGCCAATTGCGGTAAGTATGCTTAGCGACGATGAACGGGACTGGCTGAATCACTACCATGCAACGGTTTACGAAAAATTGTCGCCCTATCTTGATGAGGAACACAAAACTTGGTTGAAGAAGAAAACTTTACCTTTGTAAGCTATTCAACATCAGCTTATTTGTCTATTCTAACGTGGCTAGCAAATATTAACCTCCATGTCGAGGTTGATGTGGAACCTATCGTAAACAGATTGCTGAATTGAGCGTGCTAGGGTTAATATTTCCTCACCTGTTGCACCCCCATAGTTAACCAGCACCAGCGCTTGCTTGTCGTGCACGCCGCAGCTGCCTACCCGTTTCCCCTTCCAACCGCATTGCTCAATAAGCCATCCGGCTGGAATTTTTACATGGGATTCCGACACGCTGAAATGGGGTACATCGGGGTAGTCCTGTTGAATTTTTTGAAACAGCACATCCTCAACAACGGGATTTTTGAAAAAGCTGCCGGCATTTCCGATAACAGCCGGATCGGGGAGCTTGGCGCTTCTAATGTTTATAACTGCCTGGCGGATATTTTTTAACGAAACGCCACCAAGCTTTTCAACCTCCTCCTTAAGATTCCCGTAAGCTAGCTGGTATTCAGGTTTTTTTGATAGTTTAAACCAAACGTGGGTAACAATAACCTTGCCCCTGAGCTCCTGTTTGAATATGCTATCGCGGTAGCCAAAACGGCATTCGCTATTTGAAAATTCCAGTGATTTACGTGTTTTTATCTCAATTGCCTCGACCTTGAAAATAGCATCCTTGGCCTCTACCCCGTAGGCACCAATATTTTGGATGGGTGCAGCACCTACGCTTCCGGGAATATTTGATAGGTTTTCGATTCCACCCCATCCGTGATCGACAGCTATGTTTACCAATGCATCCCAGGTCATTCCGGCACCAACCTTTACGATTGCATCGGAGTCGGTTTCCTCGGTAAGGGTTAAACCTTGAATAAAAGGATTAACCATTACGCCGTTTAGGTTTTTGGTGAGCAGCATGTTGCTACCCCCTCCGATGATAAAGATTGGAAGCTGGTTGTACGATGCAAAATTTATTGCGTAAAGGATTTTCTCCAGCGTGTTGGCCTTTACAAAGTAGGATGCTGAAACATCAACACCAAATGTATTATAGGGTTTTAGCGAAACATTTTTTTTAATAACCGGCATGCTTGTGGTATTTTCATCATCAACAACAAAAGTAATCAATAATTGGTAACATGGAATGTAGGGATTGGTTGATATTTAATAGGATTGTCCGTAAAGCTCATAAATTTGTACTTAGCCCGTGGTAGTTCATGAAGTAAAAAAGGGCGATAAACGCCCTTTATAATTGTGATACTCTGTCGTTTTAATCAACAATCTGAATCATTTTAAAGGGAACCTTGATGATGGATTCGTAATCCTCACCTGCTTCAAGCATGTCCTCGTCATCCTCCTCGTAGTACCAGTTGATTACCACATCTGCCTTGTTCTTCTTCAGCATTTCAAACTTCTTAAATACATCGAGAATGCACTTGGATGATGAGGTGTTGAAGTACTCAAACTGAATGTTAACCACCGTGTTGGGTTGGGGGGACTTTGAGTACTCATCAATCCAATCAATGATAGTCTTGTAGAATTCTATTGAATTCTCGGGAATAGATCTCCCTTTTATTTCAATAACCCCTGTGTTGGGGTTCATGGTAACGGTTGGTGTTTTAGGAGTTCCTTCGATGCTTAGCAATTCCATGGTGTTCGTTTTAGTTCGTTAGTCGTTAATTGTTGCACTCAGGGTAAAAAAATCAAACGACTCATCAAAAGGTGTGAAGGTGTACTCCAGCTTGTTTCCTGTTTTACGGGCAATATCTATCAGCCCTAATCCCCCTCCTCCCTTGTCAGAGAACATTTGATTGTTGAGAACAAATTTATAAAATTCTTTGAGTTCTTCCTTGTCCAGAGAATTAATCTTGTCAATTTTTTGCTTAAGAATTTCTTTTTTTTGCCCGTTTACCATATTGCCTGTTGAAACC
>DCDD01000189.1 GCA_002316235.1 Bacteroidales bacterium UBA1064 | reverse complement strand
TTATCCTTTATCCTTTAACCTTGTATTAACCTTTACCCCTTTACCCCTTTTCCTTTGTCCTTTATAATAATGTTGTTCCTTTGGAACAGGATCAGGTAAATAACCCCTGTGGTAATGGCCGAATCGGCAATATTGAATACAGGACGGAAGAATTGAAATTGGTGCCCTCCCCAAATTGGCACCCAGCTGGGAATAACCGTATTAATCACTGGAAAGTAAAGCATATCAACCACACACCCCCTTAAAAAACCTGCATAGCCATCAAAATTTAGCTTGGATACGCCGTAGTAGGAAACCCATCCGTTCATATCGTGGTTGTAAACGGTTCCCGAATCGAACAGTAGGCCGTAGAAAGCGCTGTCGATCATGTTCCCTATGGCACCAGCCATTACCAACGATATGCCAACCACCAAGCCTGTTTTGGCTCCCTGTTTGATGACATGGTTCAGGTACCAACCAATAAGAACAATAGCTGCCAACCTGAAAATACTTAAGATCAGCTTGCCCCATACTCCCCAAAAATTCATTCCGAATGCCATGCCCGGATTTTCGGTAAAATGCAGGATGAACCAATTTCCAAATACCCTCATCTCGTCGCCAATGGCAAAATGGGTTTTAATCCAAATTTTAAGTAGCTGATCAATAAGAAGAACTGTAATAACTACCAGTGCCGAGGTGGTCTGTTTTGTAAGCCGCATAGGTTAGTGTAAAAATTTGCGCAAAGCTACTAAAAAAAAATAAGCGGCCAAAAGGCCGCATTTCATGGATGTATCGATTAATCAGCTACCGCTGGTTGTTTTTGGCGTCAATGCTTAGGGTGGCATGTGGCACAGCTCGTAGCCGCTCCTTGGAGATCAGCTTGCCTGTCTCCCTGCAGATACCGTAGGTTTTATTCTCTATGCGAACCAACGCAGCCTCAAGATGTTCAATAAACTTCAGCTGGCGCTGGGCCAACTTTCCGGCTTCCTCTTTCGAAAGGGTTGAAGCTCCCTCCTCGAGCACTTTAAAAGTGGGCGAAGTATCCTCAGTATCGTTGCTTTCGCTCATGGTTATCGCGCTTTTTAGAATTTCATAGTCGTTGCGCGCCTTTTCGAGCTTTTGCAGAATCAACTCCTTAAATTCCGCCAGCTCCTCATCCGAATATCTTGTTTTCTCTCCCATGGCTGTAAAATTTGCTAAAATTATAAAAAATATCGTTTCAAAAAATATCGCTACCCGTTGATTTTTTCCACACAAATCGAGGTTATCAAGTCATCGTCAAGGTCTAAAACGATGGCGTTGCCATTTAGTTCACTTTCGGTTAAAATTATCTCCCTGGCCAGGGTTTGTCCGGCAATATAATCGTAATGGGCTTCCACGGCAGGGTTCAACTTATCGTGTTTCTTCAGGGTGATGCGAATTTTGTCGGTTACCTCAAACCCCGAATCCTTACGTATGTTCTGAACCCTGTTGATGAGTTCACGGGCTATGCCCTCAAGCCGTAAAGCCTCTGTTATGGTAATATCGAGAGCTACGGTTATACGGCCTTCGCTGGCTACCAGCCAGCCAGGGATATCCTCCGACAGCACTTCTACATCGCTGAGCAGCAGATCAATGCTTCCTTCTGGAATGTTTAAGGTTAACTTGCCGCTACGCTCAAAGGTGTTGATATCGGCTTGTGACAACTCCGACAGGGCAGTGGCAATGCTTTTCATTGATTTACCAAAACGCGGGCCTAGCGATTTAAAATTGGGCTTAACCTTTTTCACCAGTATGCCTGACGAATCGGACAGGTATTCAAGCTCCTTTACGTTAACCTCGCTAAGAATGAGGTCTTTAACGGAATCAAGCTGCACGCGGAACCTTTCATCAAGAACAGGGATCATGATTTTGCTCAGTGGCTGCCGGACTTTAATGTTAACCTTACGACGCAGGCCCAGAACCAGCGAGCAGACTGTCTGGGCAATTTCCATTTTTTCCTCCAGGGTCTTGTCTATCAACTCATTGGAGTACGTGGGGAAGTCGGTCAGGTGAACGCTTTGATCCGTATGTCTCCCGGTTACGGCGTTTAAATCGGTAAAGAGCTGGTCCATATAAAATGGAGCCATTGGTGATGCAAGCATTGCCACGGTTTCGAGGCAGGTATAGAGTGTTTGGTAAGCTGCTACCTTATCGGTACTGTAATCGCCTCCCCAAAAGCGCTTCCGGTTAAGCCTTACGTACCAGTTGCTCAGCTGCTCGGTAACAAAATCCTGTATTGCGCGCCCTGCACGGGTGGGTTCGTAAGCTTCGTAAGCATTCTCAACCTCCCTAACCAGCGAGTTTAGGAGCGACAAAATCCAGCGGTCAATTTCGGGACGATTTTGAACGGGGACTTCCTCCTCGGCGTAGCGAAATCCGTCAACATTAGCGTAAAGGGCAAAAAATGAGTAGGTGTTGTAGAGGGTGCCAAAGAATTTGCGCCTTACCTCGTCAACACCAGCCACGTCAAATTTCAGGTTGTCCCAGGGTTGGGAGTTGGTGAGCATGTACCAGCGCAGCGGGTCGGAGCCGTACTCCTCAATAACCTGCCACGGGTCAACGGCATTTCCAAGGCGCTTGCTCATCTTGTTACCATTCTTATCGAGAACCAACCCGTTGGAGATGATATTTTTGAATGCAACCGAATCGAACAGCAGGGCGGCAAGGGCATGAAGGGTGTAGAACCACCCACGGGTTTGATCAACCCCTTCGGCAACAAAATCGGCAGGGAAGAGCTCGTTGAACCTTTCGCCATTTTCAAACGGGTAGTGAAGCTGGGCGTAGGGCATAGCCCCGGAGTCGAACCAAACGTCTATGAGATCGGGTTCGCGAAACATCTTTTTGCCGCTAGCCGAAACCAGCACAATGGTATCGACAAATGGCCTGTGAAGATCGAACTTTTCATAGTTTTCCGCGCTATTGTCGTTTTCAACGAAATTATCCAACGGGTTACTTTTCATGAATCCAACCTTAACGCTTCGTTCAATCTCGGCTTTGAGCTGCGCCACGGAACCAATGCAGATCATCTCCGAACGATCCTCGGTAACCCAAATTGGGAGTGGAGTTCCCCAGAAACGGGAGCGCGAAAGGTTCCAATCAAGCAGGTTCTCGAGCCATTTACCAAACCGTCCGCTTCCCGTGCTGGCAGGCTTCCAGTTGATAGTGTTATTCAGCTCTATCATCCTATCCTTTAACGCAGTTACCTTAATAAACCAGCTGTCAAGTGGGTAGTAAAGCACCGGTTTGTCGGTGCGCCAGCAATGGGGGTAGCTATGAATATGCTTTTCGATGCGGAAAGCCTTTCCATCGCGCTTCAGCGAAACGGCAAGGTCAACATCAAGCGTAGTATCATCATCGGTAAGGGTAGGGTCGTAATCGTTTTTAACGTAACGACCGGCAAATTCGCTATAGAGCTCGATGTTTACATTTGATTTGACAAAATCGGGGCTAAGCTCCTCCAGCTTGTAAAATTTGCCTTTGCGGTCAACCATTGGCTCAACGCTATTGAACCTATCCCGAAGAATTAATGGGGCAATTCCCGAAGCTTTTGCTGCACGGTCGTCGTCGGCACCAAAAGTGGGGGCAATATGAACAACGCCCGTTCCCTCGTCGGTGGTAACAAAATCACCTGCTATTATCCTGAAGGCATCGCCATCGGGTTTAACCCATGGAAAAAGCTGTTCATAGCGTAACCCTACCAGCTGGCTGCCCTTGAAGCTGCCTATCACCCGGAAAGGTATATTCTTATCGCCTGCGTTAAAGCTATCGAACGACAAGTTTGAGTTGGCTGGTGAGAAGTAGTAGTCCATCCGGTCTTTAGCCAGAATGGCCGTCATTGGGCTTCCGCTATAGGGGTTAAATGTTTTAACCAGTACGTATTCTATACCGGGGTTAACCGCCAGAGCAGTGTTTGATGGGAGTGTCCAGGGTGTAGTAGTCCACGCCAGAATGTAAATTTCCGAATCGGTCAGGTTGAAAAGGAAGCTGCTTTGCTCATTTTGGACGAGCTTAAACTGGGCTACAACAGTGGTATCCTTCACGTCGCGGTAGCATCCGGGCTGGTTCAGCTCATGAGTGCTAAGCCCTGTCCCGGCAGCCGGCGAGTAGGGTTGAATGGTTTTCCCCTTGTAGAGCAACCCTTTCTCAAATAGCTGCTGGAGTAGGTACCAAAGGGTTTCTATATATCGGTTATCGTAGGTGATGTAGGGGTTTTTCATATCAACCCAGAAACCGATTTTATGGGTAAGGTCCTCCCACAAGTCGGTGTACTTCATTACCTCCCTGCGGCAGGTTTGGTTATACTCCTCCACCGATATCTTTGTTCCAATATCCTCCTTGGTAATACCCAGCATCTTTTCAACCCCCAGCTCAACGGGAAGCCCATGGGTGTCCCAGCCTGCCTTACGCTCAACAAAAAAACCCTTTTGAGTTTTATAGCGGCAAAATACATCCTTAATGGTTCGGGCCATAACGTGGTGAATTCCGGGAATTCCGTTTGCCGATGGAGGCCCTTCGTAAAAGATGAAACGAGGATGCCCACTTCTGGTTTCCAAACTCTTGTGAAAGGTATCGTTAGAGTCCCATGCCTGCAGCACCTCACTGTTCACTTGTGAAAGGTCTAAACCCTTGTACTCCTTAAATTTAGAACAACTCATCTAATTGCTAATTACTTATTGTGCAAAAAAATACTTATGAAATCAACTTATATTGCTGAATAACACTTAGTTATAAACAAAAAAGCCCTTTTAAAAATCCTACAAAGTTATTGAAATTATGATTAATCGAAAGCTTATACGTTGTAGTAACGGGTTGGGAATTTGTGGTGTAGCTTTGAAAAATACGCATAATGCTTCAATTTGTGATAAAGGATAGGGCTTAAAAGATACTGAAGGCTTCGGATGCTTGTCGGGTTTAAGACAGGTTCCCCTGACACGTGCCGGGCAAGTATAAAGCTGTTAACCTTCTACTCTACCTTTTCACGATTCGACTATAGGGCTCATATTTAACGATTCAGGCACTGGGATTACTAATTTACTTTTTATTCGTTAATATTGTAGCTAATTTTACGTTTGCACAATGGCTTACCGATTTGCAAGGTTACTTTTTGCGGGGTTGTTTTTTGCATTACCCCTGTCCGGTTACCCACAGCTTACCGCTCCAGGTCGTAGCTGGGCAGGCGTTACGCAGTATGTGAACTCACCATTGCATCAGGACTCAATTTTTGTATTTTTTTCAAATGTTGGCTCGCTTAGGGCGTCCCATTCTACAGACAATAATGCTTCATTTAAATGGTACCGGTATGACCCTCTGGCGCCTTCCATAAGCGAACGATTTGTGCTCTTCAGCACTCCCTCCGATGGTTTTTTTTCTCAACTCGACAACTTAGCCGAGGGAGGTTATAGGGTTGAGGTTACCGATGATGCCGATTCAACTGAGACTTTTACAGCATGGCTTTTTACTGATAATGTAACACTAACCGGCATTGACGTTTTTAGCCAGTGCAGCTTCCTGCAGCTAACTGCCATATCGAGCCCCGACCAGTATGCCGTTGAGTACGACAGGTTTGTGTACTACGACCTTTCGCGTACCTCGCATACGGTAAACAATAAGTATGGAAAGGACTACTTTAAGGTGATTTCGTGGAATGCCTCCGAACCAAGGGTGGAGGTTCCCGATATCCAGCAGCTTAAGCTTACCCTCGAGAATCCTGCCCCCCTTTGGAATTCAGCTTACACGGTAACCATTACAAACTGCTTCGGAAGGCAGCTACCGGTTGCTTCTACTGATGTGGTGACGGCCATTGCCGCCAAATCCGACATGAAAATTCAGGTGGATGCCAATGGCGTGTGGACCGATTGGAGCAGCAACGAAAGGTATGAGGCTCTATTGGGACTCCGCCTGGAGAGTCTTTCGGTAAACGTCGACTCCCTTTACTGGCAGGTGGTTAACGAAAAAATTGGCAAGTTTGCCAACGAGTATTTCGTTATTTGGCGCGATAGCTCCACGGTGGAGCAGAGAAAGGAAGCTTTTCCCGATAAGGACTTGATGGCGCCAGGCTACTACCTGGTAAAGCATTTTGTGATCAACACCACTTCCGGATGCCGCGACTCCATGGTGGTGAACATCGAGGTTGACTCCTCGCAGATAAAAGCCGATGCCCTGCCCAATGTATTTTCACCCAATGATGACGGGGTAAACGACGTGTTTTCCTTCATTAACCCCGAGGAGAACATCAAGTCAATCCGGACGTTTACCATTAGAATACTTAGCCGAACCGGCAAGCAGATATACTCCTACAGTGGCGACCCGCGCGAGTGGAAGGGCTGGGACGGACGCATTGAGGGGAGCGGAGCCAAGGCTGCCACGGGGGTTTACTACTTCATTATTGAGGCTAGGGGCTGGGACGACCGCACCTTTAAGCGTGGCCCCTACAAGGGTTTTCTACACCTCTACGCCGACAGGTAAATTTTCATGGTTTTTCCCTGTTACCCTTTTAAAATTGGAGATGTTTTTCGATTCCAAAGCCTGGTTAAGGGCTAATTCTTCAACAGGCAAACAAGTTTTGGAATTTTTTTTACCCTTTACGCTTTATACTTATTTCTTCCCGTTGCGATGCAAAGAATCCGTACAGCTCTTTGGAAAAGCCACTACTTGCATCGCTAAAACTCCGGTGACCACCAATAAACCCAGGGTTTTGCCCTGGGCTAGGCTGTTT
>DCDD01000071.1 GCA_002316235.1 Bacteroidales bacterium UBA1064 | reverse complement strand
AACTTTAAAGTCTAACCTTAAATTTTATCCTATGAGAAAGCTATTTATTTTAGCCCTAGCCCTTTTTTCATTCACAATTGCAAATGCTCAGTTTCTGAGATTTGGTGTGAAAGGAGGCGTAAGTTCTACCAATGTAAAAATTGACGAAACCAGCCTACAGGGGCTCACTACGACTGATGGGCTTAAACAATTTGCTGTTGAACAGGGCAACTCCAAGCTAGGTCTTCATTTTGGCGTTTTTGGAAGAATACAACTTGCCGGACTTTTTATCCAACCCGAAATTCTATTTACCCAGTCAAAAGGGGAGGTTGTGCTGTCATACATAAATAGTGCCGACGAAGCTATTCAAACCGTAGAAGATCAAAAGTTTAACAAGATTGATATCCCTGTTATGGTAGGTTGGAAGTTTGGCCCAGCAAGAATCGGACTAGGACCTGTTGCATCCATTATGCTTAGCGAAAACGACGGCCTCAAAAAGGAACTTGCCTCGCTAACCAGCCAGTCAGCCGAAAGTAATTTTAAAAATGCCGTGTTTGGATACCAGCTGGTAGCCGGCATTGATATTCTTAAGAAGATAACCTTTGACTTTAAATACGAAGGAAACCTGAGCAAGCTGGGCGAGGGTATTACCCTGGGAGGTAGTGATTTTAAATTCGACCAACGGAACCCCCAGTTTATTTTTAGCCTGGGAATATTCTTTTAAGACTTCTAAAAGGGAACGTTTAAACCTCCATTTTCCGATGGAGGTTTTTTTATCAACTCTTAGGATACGTTAATAAACAATATCCCCATGTTAAAGTAAAAATGGGTATTTTTAAAGGTGAACATTTTTATTTACCCTAAATTTGTGCTGCTAGGTTTTGATTACTGGCTGGTTACTTACAACAGATTGTATTTTAGATTATTAAATAACATGACTATACTGAACGTGATATTAGGAATTACCTGCATACTACTAGTAGGATATGTAGTTTTAATTCACCGTAGAATTCACCCCAGGAACATAACAGGTAGTTCAGACCAGCTAAAGGATATTGAAGCATTAAAAATAGAAAATGCCGAGTTGAAAATTAGATGCAGAGAGCTTCAGGTAGATAACGATGAGCTAAACAGCCTTCTTTCTACACAAGCCTTAGAACAATCCAGGTTAAGAGAGGCACTTGAAAGAACCAAGCGCAAGGCTGAGGAGTCCGATATACTTAAATCTAACTTCTTAGCCAACATGAGCCACGAAATCCGAACACCCATGAATGGGATTCTGGGGTTTGCCCAGCTGTTGAAGAATGAGGAATCGGCTGAGAAACGTGATCGCTATATTGACATCATCTACCACAACGGGTTGATGCTGGTAAACCTGATTGATGACATTATTGACATTTCAAAGATTGATGCGGGCCAGCTGGCCATTACCAAGGCGGAATGCGATTTGGATAACCTCCTGTTTGAGGTGTACACATTCTTTAACGAGGTAAAGTTTAAGCAGGAAAAGGAGCACATCAACATCCGGCTGCTGAACCTGAATGATGGTGAGGCCAACATTCTTTACACCGATGGGCTCCGGCTCCGACAGGTGCTGGTCAACCTCATCAGCAACGCCCTCAAGTTCACGGAGAAGGGTTTTGTGGAGTTTGGCTTCGTGAACCGTCCCGAGGAGCGGCAAATAGAGTTTTTTGTTCGGGATACGGGTATTGGCATCCCTACCGACAAGCAGGATATAATCTTCGAGCGCTTCCGGCAAATTCAGGAGGGATCGACCCGCAAGTATGGGGGAACCGGCATTGGGCTATACATCAGCAAAAGCGTGGTGAACCTGCTCGGTGGGGATATCTGGTTTGAGTCAACCTGCGGGGTGGGGACTACCTTCTACTTCACCATCCCCTACGAGGACGTAAACGTAGCCCATTCGGGGGCCAAGTTCTACAGGACGAGCTCGCCGGAGTACAGCTGGGAGGGTAGGAATATCCTTGTGGCCGAGGATACGGAGTCCAACTACCTGTACATATCAACCATACTTGCCAAAACAAAGGCAAACGTTATTTGGGCCAGGAATGGCGAGGAGGCTGTTAATGCCGCTTTGAGGGGAGCAGTTCCGGTTGACCTCATCCTGATGGATATCCAGATGCCGGTTATGGACGGCTATGAGGCGGTTACCGCCATCAGAAGGCAGAATGCCGAAGTCCCCATAATCGCCCAAACTGCCTACGCCTTACCCCACGATAACATCCGCTGCTTTGAGGTTGGATGTAACGACTACATTTCAAAGCCTATTAATGCCTTGCTTCTCAAGCAAAAGATTAATGAGCTACTAAACGCTTACATTAAAAATTCCTGATTACCTGCCTGATTTGAACCAAATGGTTCATTAATTCTTCCATATATTTTAAATCCAACATGTTAGCACCATCTGAAAGTGCAACAGCAGGATTTGGATGGGTCTCCATAAAAATACCATCGGCACCGGTAGCTACTGCTGCCCGTGCAATAGTCTCTATCAGGTCGGGTCTTCCCCCTGTAACTCCACTTGTTTGGTTAGGCTGCTGTAGCGAATGGGTTACATCCACAACAACAGGAAATCCAAAGGCTCTCATTTGGGGTATCCCCCTAAAGTCAACTATCAAATCCTGGTAGCCAAATTGGGTGCCCCGGTCAGTAAGGATTACCTTACTATTTCCGGAATCCACAACTTTTTGCGCTGCATACTTCATGGATTCAGGTGAAACGAATTGCCCTTTTTTGATATTTACCACCCTACCTGTTTTCGCCGCGGCTATTAGCAGGTCGGTTTGGCGGCAGAGGAAAGCCGGTATCTGCAAAACATCCACATACTCGGCAGCGATGCCAGCTTCTTCGGCGCTGTGGATATCGGTAACTACGGGTAGCTGTAGCTGAGTTCTAATCTTTTGAAGTATCTTCAGTGCTTTCAAGTCGCCAATACCCGAAAATGAGTCAATTCTAGAGCGGTTGGCTTTTCGATAGGAGGCTTTAAAGATGTAGGGTATCTTAAATTTCTCCGCTATGGCGCTTACTTTTTCTGCAACCGTTATTGCCAGCTCCTCGCTTTCTACAACACATGGTCCGGCCATTAGAAAAAAATTCCCCGAATCAAGATGCTTGATTGAGGTGATTGAGTTTAAAACATTCATATACAGGTGTTTTACAAATCAATAATTATACTTATCTTTCCAGAGGTTCCTCAACCTCATGGCAATTTCCCTTTCCTTTGGGTTGTCCTGTGGCTCATATAATGTTGTCCCCGATATGCCTGAGGGCAAAAACTCCTGATCAACAAAATTTCCTTTAAAACTGTGGGCGTACTTGTAGTCGGCGCCATAGCCTATTTCCTTCATTAGCTTTGTTGGGGCATTCCGAATGTGCAGGGGAACGGGTAGGTTGCCGGAAGTTCTAACTAGCGCCTGAGCCTTGTCAATTGCTTCATAAGCAGAATTACTCTTTGCAGAGGTAGCAAGATATATCGAGGCTTCTGATAGGATAATTCTAGACTCTGGCATACCAATAAGATGTACTGCCTGAAAGCAGCTGGTTGCCAGCAGAAGTGCATTTGGGTTGGCGATTCCGATATCCTCTGATGCCAGTATAACAAGTCTGCGGGCAATAAACTTTGGATCCTCACCTCCCTCAAGCATACGAGCTAGCCAGTAAACAGCTGCGTTGGGATCGCTACCCCTAACAGATTTTATAAACGCAGATATGATATCGTAATGCTGCTCGCCATTCTTATCGTAGAGCGCAATATTTTCCTGTAGAACTTTGGTTACCTTCTCATTGGATATCTCCACTTCACCTTTACCACCAGCAACACTGGCTAGTAGTTCAATAATGTTGTAAAGTTTTCGAGCATCTCCTCCAGCAAAATGGTATAACGCCTCGGTTTCAGCAATTTTAAATTTGATTTTTTTTAACTCAACATCCGTGCTGATGGCCCTGTTGAGTAAAAGGGATAGCTCTTCGTTGCTGAGTGGTTTAAGTATGTAAACATGGCAGCGTGAAAGTAGTGGTGAAATTACCTCGAAGGACGGGTTTTCGGTTGTGGCCCCAATTAGGGTGATTACACCCTGCTCAACAGCGCCTAAAAGTGAATCCTGCTGAGATTTGCTAAATCGGTGAATTTCATCTATGAACAGAATTGGTGAGGGTGAATTAAAGAATTTTTGAGACTTGGCCTTTTCAATTACCTCTCTAACATCCTTAACCCCTGAGTTTATTGCACTAAGAATATGGAAGGGCCTTTTTAGCTCGTTGGCAACAATTTTTGCCAGGGTTGTTTTTCCCACCCCCGGAGGGCCCCAAAGAATAAAGGAGTTCAGGTTACCCGATTTTACCATATCCCTTAGCACGCTACCTTCCCCAACCAGATGTGATTGACCAACATAGTCGTCTAACGTGTGAGGGCGCATTCGTTCGGCTAGCGGGATACTGCTCATGCTACCTTATCTTTTCTACAAAAATAGCAACTAATAGCTTACCAACGATATTTTTTAAGTTAATGATGCTTACTTTACGAAACATTCGTACTTTTGCTTATGATTTAGGAAAATAATCTAACTTAATTTTGAAAACTGATTTGATTAGAGCATTGCTGTAAAATATGCCTCCCATTAACCTTTTAAATAAATGTGAAAAGATGAAAAGCCATAGAAGAATTTCGATGATTATATTCCTGAGCACAATTGTTGCCACATTCACTGTTAATGCTCAGGAAAATGTAGTTGAGGTTTTAAGCGGAAACCTTAACGATGCTGAAAAACTCGCAGCAGCCTACCTCGAGCCTTTTGGTAAGAGTCTGGGCTCAAGCCTGAACAACGGGTGGTTTAATTCTGCCAAGCCTCATGGACTTTTTGGTTTCGATATCACCTTTACCGGGGCAGTAACATTTCCGCCATCATCCGCTAAAAATTTTGATGTGGCAAAGCTTAACCTTGAATACTGGGAGTTGAAGAATCCATCCCAGAATACTTCACCTACTGTTTCCGGTGAAAAGGTAAGCGGCCCTATACTTACCGATAAGGCCACAGGACTATCTGAGCTCACCCTGCCAAAGGGTTCAAACATGCAATTTCTTCCTGCCCCGGTAATTCAGGTTGGGCTGGGTTTGCCATTTCACACCGAGGTGGTTGGGCGCTTTTTCCCCAAGGTCGATTTTCCTGAGGTAGGTAACTTTAGCTCCTGGGGAATTGGTGTAAAAAATGAATTTAAGGAATTTATTCCGGGATTTAAGCTGATACCTATAGATGTTTCGGTTTTTTTCGGCTACACCGAGTTTACCTCGACTTTTGATATTGATAAAAGCAAAGATCAAACCCTTAACTTTAACGCTTCGGGGTTTACCGGCAAGCTGCTGGTTTCAAAGTCAATTCCTGTTCTTACCGTTTATGCTGGCGTCGGATACGTAAAGTCAACTACAGATGTCAAGTTGAAGGGATACTATGATATTCCCAATGTTGGATTAAACATGAAAGATCCACTTGCGTTAGACTTCTCTAATAATGGATTTAACGCCAATATTGGTATAAAGATAAAACTTGCGTTGATTACGTTTCACTGCGATTACTCCTTTGGCGATTATTCTGTTCTTAACACCGGCATAGGAATTAGCTTCAGATAACTTGCTAATGGATAATACTAAAAAAGAGAGTCGCTTATCAGCGACTCTCTTTTTTTTATTTCGTTTTTCGACCTTTAACTTTCTCGTCCTCTATAAAGTCGGTTATGTTGTGTGCAATCTTCAGGATTTTAACAACCTGCCGGTTTTGGTTGAAGATTGGCGAGTAGGTTTCAATAAAGGTAAGCGTTTTCTTTCCAAGCTTAACACGGCTGGTTTCCTTTTTAACCATCCCGTTACGCAAATCGTTCCAGAACTTCTGATAGTTTTTCTTTTGCTCGTCAGTCATTTCCAGATTATCAGAATGGTGGGTGCCAATAACTTCATTCTCTGACTGTCCAGTTAGTGTAAGGTAAGCCTGGTTTACAGAAGTAATATTGCCGTTCAAATCATACTCAATTACAAAGCTTGAGGCATGTAATGCTCCGATGAGGCTTTCCATTTCGGCTGTTTTTCTAGCTGCTTCCTCCTGGGTGGCTTGAAGTTCCTCCATGTTTTGCCTCATTTCCTCCTCCTGAGAAGCCAGCTCTTCTGATTTAACCCGGGACTCATCCAGCAACTTTCCTGTACGGATGTTGATTTTTACATTTGATATTGTTGCAGCCAAGCTTTCTCCAATCTTCTCTATAAACCTGATTTTATAATCCTCTATAGGCTCAAATGAAGCCATTTCAATAACCCCATGGACATTTTCATTTAGCTTTATTGGCACTAGAAGGAGACATGTAGGGGATTCCTCCCCAAGTCCGGAGGAAATTTTTATGTAATCTTTTGGCAGGTCGGTCATGTAAATGGTTTCGGCTTCCTTAGCGCATCTTCCAACTAACCCTTCACCGAAATCTATTCTTTTTTCCTCGTACTTCCTACGCTCGTATGCATAGGTAGCCATTAGCTCGAAGTAAACCTCATTAGGGTTGTCATTATTTACCAGGTATATTGCACCTATGTTAGCATCAACATACTTAACAAGGTTGTAGATAAACGAGTAGCAAAATTCGTTCAGATCATCGCTATTTTGACGAAGTATCTCGGCAAATTTAGCCACGCCTTCATTTGCCCATCTGTTCTTATCTTCACCTAGCTTACGCTCAACTTCCTGTAGTCTGGCATGCTCCAGACTTTTCCTCATATCTAGTAGGGCTTCACCAAGCTTATCGTTTTCGCTTAACTTGCTGTAGTCAACATTAAAATTGCCTTTCCCTATTTCCCTTGCAAAGTTGGTTGTTTTATATAGGCTATCAATTAGAATATTAATTGAGCTTCCTATATCCTCAACCTCATCTCCAGAGTTGATAGCTAGCTTTTTACTCGTGTCTATTTCACCTCCAGCAAGTTCTCTGAGGGTTCTGGTGGCTTTTACCAATGGGTGGGTAATGCTGTAGGAAATAATCCATACAACCAGTGCAAGAATCAGCAACCCGGCTAATATGACTATTCTGGAGCGTGTTGCTACATCCTTCGACTCTTCAACAATAATGGATAGAGGTGAAAGTGAGGCGAAGGTCCACCGGTTTGTTGTTCCACTAATTGCAAATGATTGAAAAGATGCATAGTATTCACTCCCATTCATGTTAACGTTAAAGGAGAAATCAGATTCCTTTTTAAGCTTATCTATGATGTTAAAGCCAATTTTTTGTTGGTTAAAAATGCTATCTACACGAATCCCGGTCAGACTTGAATCGCTATGCGCAACTATCAAACCATCTTGGGAAATCAACATCGAATTGCTACCAGGGAATATTTCAACGCTGTCAATAAATTCATGGTAACGTTCAAGCTCAATATCAAATCCAAATAGAGCAACGAACCGGTCATTGTCAACCAGCGGTACACAAATGCTGGTTTCGAGCACTTTCATATTAGTCCCAGTATAGGTAAACCAGTACGGTTCAATTATAAATTCTCTTTTGGTTGACTTAATGTGGTAGTATGAGCTGTTAGGATCGTCCCCTGTCAAATTTACCCTATCTTCTACATACTTAAGCGCCCCATTTTCCCAGAAATAGGTGTATCGTACTCTTCCGTATGGCTTATCCCATGTCCTATCTATAGAGTTTAACTCCCAGCTGGCCCAAACCGATAAAAATTGGGGATTATTAACTGCTATCCCCTGTAGTACTCTTAGCGAATTTTTATTTATCTCCTCATAGTTTAAATCCTTGTAATTCTGAAACCCTTGAGCCATTGCTCTTGCCATGCCCATCTCCTCATCAAAGTTCGCCTTAACGGCATTGGAGTGCTCTCTTGTTGTTGCATCCACATAGCGGAAAGCACTACGAAGGGTGATGTCTTCAAGTTTATTAGTCAGGTATCCAAATGAAACTAGAAATACCACTATGGCAGTCGATAACACTGAAAGAAGCAGTTTGCTCCTTAGCTTCAACCTAACTTTCATTTTTTATACTCTTTATGCATTACTACTTGTTCGTATCAAAATACCGCTACAGATCCATTGAAGGGTTACCTTAAAAATGGCAGGTATGTAAGCCATTATCAATAGTCTATAACCAACGTTTTTCAAAACGTTTAAAGCGTGAATATAGGATATTTACATTTCAAAAAAAAATATTGAACTCGCAAACTGGGTAAAATAAGCTTATTTGCTATGTGCTTATTTTTCGAACCTATCCATATGCAGTTTCCCATTCATCTCATGTGGTAAAATAATTATAACTCAATAGTTGAAGCCTGAAACTAAAGCACATACTCATAAATATTGTAAATTCCGTCATTGCTGTAACAAAATTTTCAAATACTGTTATGGCATGTTGCTTGCTACAGCTCTTCCATAATAGGGGATTTTTTTAACTTTGTCGGGACAACAAAAATTCATTTAACCATGAAATTACTTGAAGGAAAAACCAGCCTAATTACAGGTGCTGCCAGGGGAATTGGCAGGGCAATTGCACTTGCTTATGCACGTGAGGGGTCAAATGTAGCCTTTACCGATATGGTGGAAGATGACAACATGAAGAGCCTTGAACGCGAACTAAATGCTCTTGGTGTTAGGGCTAAGGGTTACGTTTCAGATGCAAGTAACCATGAAAATTCCCAAATGGTTGTTGATCAGATTGCAACCGAGTTTGGCAGAATTGACATTCTGGTTAACAATGCTGGTATTACCCGTGATACCCTACTTATGAGAATGTCTGAAGAACAGTGGGATTTAGTGATTAGGGTCAACCTGAAGTCAGTATTTAACCTGACCAAGGCTGTTCAGAAGTACATGATTAAGCAAAAAAGCGGTTCAATTATTAATATGAGCTCGGTAGTGGGCGTTTCGGGTAACGCGGGTCAGGCAAACTATGCCGCTTCAAAAGCTGGTATAATCGGATTTACCAAGTCGGTTGCAAAGGAGCTTGGCTCAAGAAATATCCGCTCAAATGCCGTTGCTCCCGGGTTCATCATCACCGATATGACCCACCAGCTTTCCGAGGAGGTTCGTCAGGATTGGATCAAGAAAATTCCACTTCAGCGGGGTGGAACTCCTGAGGATGTGGCCAATGTTTGCATTTTCCTTGGTTCAGATCTTTCGTCCTATGTTAGCGGACAGGTTATTCATGTCTGTGGTGGAATGAATACATAGTACCACTTGTTAATACCGAATTCTGCTTGAATTGATGCTGTTTATTTTTTGTTTGGAAGTCACATCTCCGCTAAATAGCATCAATTCAGCTATTTTTAGTAATATTCTTACCAATGGGAAGAATTAGGTTTTGCGGACTTTTTCTACTACTTTTCGTTTCGGCATGTATTCCCTACAGGCAGATTGATATCGAGTACTACGACTCGTCTACCAAAATATCGATACCAACCGGTAATGGCAAAGTCCTTATCCTTACAAACTATCAAGGTAAAAGCCATAGTAGTGGGGGAGAAACACTTGCATGGGCATTAGATAGTGTAGCCGCTACTGAGGCAACCTTATCGCTGGTTAAGGTATTGAACTCTTCGCCAGCATTCAGCCAGACAAGCTTCAGCCACTATGCGGTTTACCGTAAGGATACTTCCAATATGATTTTACCCCTGCCTTGGACACAGCTGAAAAACTTATCTGAAATAAACGATTCAGCAGGGCTTATCCTTTCACTTGATTACATGAATGTTAAGCCTACAGCAGGCAGCTATACGTTATGGCAGGGTAGCGTGAATGCCTATCATGGTTATATCTATGTTCCCGTTTACTGCTACTGGAGGGTTTACGATATTACAAACCAAAAAATTACTAATTCCTTCCTGCATCGGGACACGCTGGTATGGGAAGCTGACGATTGGCGTGAGGTTAAACCCGGAGATCAGCTGCCGGGATACTTTGCCGCCGTGGCCTATAGTGGCGCTGATGCTGCAGAAAAGTTTGCTGCCCAAATCGCCCCTTTCTGGGAAAATAGTACCCGAATCCTTTACAACAGCGGTTCAAAGCAAATGGTGGAGGCAGAAAAACTTGCCCTTAAGGGTGATTGGCGTGGAGCAGCTGAAATATGGCAGCAAGTAATTAAAAATGGGGGCAAAGCACTTCCATCCAGGGCTGCATTCAACATGGCTCTTGCAAATGAAATGCTCGGAAATTTTAACGTTTCCTTAGAATGGCTGATGCAGGCTAAGCGTCTAAATCCCAATCTCGAAGGCTTAAATGATTACATGGAAATAATTAACTATAGAATTAAAGCCAATTCGACAAAACCTTGATTTTAGCTTTGGTAAGCTACCACAGGTTCTGCACTTCCCATTAAATTATTTAACTATTAGTTTGTATAAATCGGTATATTCAGTTGATAGTAAGTATTATATGATTAATAGTGTTTTCGAAATTGAAAAACTAACCCCTACTTCTTTCTCCATTTTAGCTGTTTTGGCAGGGTTTCATTTTTAAAAGATGGAAGGTCGCTTCAAGTTGGAAGTCTCTAAAAAAGCTGTATTTTTGCAGCAAATGCCTCTTTAGCTCAGCTGGTAGAGCAGCGGTTTCGTAAACCGCAGGTCGCGGGTTCAAGTCCCGTGAGAGGCTCCAGTCGGACAGCAAACCGTTGTCCGGTTTTTATTTCTACCTGAATAAATTTCATTGGCCTTATGAATGCCGGGATAATTACCATAGGCGACGAGCTACTAATAGGGCAGGTTGTTGATACAAACTCTGCGTGGATTGCCACAAGGCTCAATAGCCTGGGATTTGCTGTTGAAAGGATACTATCCGTGTCGGACACCGAGCAGGCTATATGCGAATCGGTAAATGAAGCTATTGACCGGTACGATTTAACCATAGTTACCGGAGGGCTAGGGCCAACCAGCGATGATGTAACCAAGGATAGTTTGAGAAGAATATTTGGTGGCGAGATGATAACCGACGCCCAATCGTTAGAACTTATTGAAATTTTCTGCTCTAAACGTGGTATAGCGGTAACCGAAACAAACCGTAAGCAGGCGGATGTTCCATCTTCCTGCACTGTACTACCTAACTATTTTGGAACAGCTCCTGGCATGTTGTTTAAAAAGGGAATCCATATGCTGGTTTCCCTTCCAGGTGTACCCTTCGAAATGAAGGCACTTTTTGAAAATGAGGTTACTCCCTTGCTAAAGCAACTCCCAGTTGAAGGTGTTATTATTCATAAGGTTATACATACCTTTGGCATTGCCGAGTCAAACCTTTCGGATGTGCTTAATGAGTTCGAAAAGAGCATTTCACCTTCCATTAAGCTTGCCTATCTGCCTGACCCTTCGGGCATTCGACTTCGCCTTTCGGCTTATGGAAACGATAGGAAGCTCTTATCACAACAGGTTGATGAAGCTATAGAAAAACTCCGGGCAACAATTCCTCAGTATATCTTTGGGTATGGTGAAACTTCACTTCCTGAAGTGGTTGGGAAAATGCTATTAAGCTGCAATGCAACGGTTTCTGTAGCGGAGAGCTGCACAGGAGGAAAAATTTCACACCTTATCGTAGAAATTCCGGGTGCTTCTAGCTATTTTAATGGCGGTGTTGTCGCCTACTCCAACCAGGTAAAGGAAAATCTCCTTGGAGTGAAACATCAAACACTAATTAAGTATGGTGCTGTTAGTCGTGAGGCAGTAGAAGAAATGGCGGTTGGCTCTTTAAATCTACTTTCCACAGATTACTCCATAGCCGTTTCGGGAATAGCAGGTCCTGATGGAGGAACACCGGATAAACCAGCTGGGCTTGTATGGATTGCAGCTGCCTCGGTAAACTCCCTGGAAGTTGAAAAATATATTTTCAGCAACGACCGATCCATAAATATCCAAAGGGCATCATACTCAGCGCTGAACATGCTTCGAAAGTTACTGCTAAAAGAACACCCGGAGTTGAAAAATATTTTTGAAAAAGTTTGATAAATTCATAATTTTGCCGAAATTTGCGACCTGTTTAGAAAACTTACTTAGAACAATATTACGATGTCGAGAGTTTGTCAAATAACCGGAAAGAAGAAAATGGTGGGAAACAATGTATCCCATTCTAAAAGGAGGACTAAGCGCAGATTTTACCCTAATCTCAAGAAAAAAAGGTTTTTCCTTGAGGAGGAAAATCGTTGGGTTACCCTCAAGGTTTCTGCTGCTGCAATACGAACAATCAATAAGAATGGACTGAAAGCTACGCTTAATAAAGCTGTAGAAAAAGGAATTCTTAAAACCTACTAAATCTGTTAACAAATGGCTAAGAAGGGTAACAGGGTTCAGGTCATACTTGAATGTACTGAGCACAAGGAAAGCGGAATGCCGGGAACTTCCAGGTATATAACTACAAAGAATAAGAAAAACACCCCTGATAGGCTTGAACGTCGCAAGTACAATCCTATTCTTAAGAGGGTAACTGTTCATCGTGAAATAAAATAGTAGAGCCATGGCAAAAAAAGTAGTTGCTTCTATGCAGCAAAAGGGTGCTAAAAATTTTACCCGTTGCATTAAAATGGTAAAATCACCCAAAACAGGTGCTTACACCTTTAAGGAAGAAATGGTTGCCAATACCGAAATCGATGCATATTTGAAGAAATAAGCCTGTGTGCTTCTCCAAATGTATCACCGTATTTAGGCTTTTCTTGCAAAAGGAAAGCTTTTTTTATCTTTTATAACCAATACCATATTCATAGCACTTAACAAGGTTTGAAATGGGAATACCAAATATTTTTTCAACGGGTAAGGGCAACAGCCGGGAAAATCTCGATAAGGGGCTGGAAAAAACCCGAGAAAGCTTGTTGAAGAAAGTTTCAAGGGCTGTTGTTGGAAAATCTAGAATTGACGACGAAGTGCTCGATAAGCTGGAGGAAGCCCTTATATCCTCGGATGTTGGAGTTGAGACCACCTTGAAAATTATTCAGCAGATCCAGCAACGAGCGGCTAAGGAAAAATACCTGAATGCCAATGAGCTAAATACAATACTTAAAACCGAAATTATTTCTTTGCTAGCTGATACTCCGGTGAATTCAGGTGCAATTACGGAGCTGCCTTCAAAACCATTTGTCATTATGGTGGTTGGTGTCAATGGAGTGGGTAAAACTACCACCATAGGCAAGCTGGCGTATCTGTACAAATTAGCTGGCAAAAAGGTGTTACTGGGTGCAGCAGATACGTTTAGGGCTGCAGCCGTTGACCAGCTTACAGTATGGTCGGAGAGGGTAGATGTTCCCATTGTGAGGCAACAAATGGGCGCCGATCCATCGGCGGTAGCCTATGACACGTTGAATTCTGCAAAGGCAAATGATTCTGACGTAGTTATTATTGACACAGCAGGTAGGTTGCACAACAAGGTTAACCTGATGAATGAGCTCACTAAAATCAGGCGAGTTATGCAGAAGGTTATTCCCGATGCACCACACGAAGTGCTGTTAATTCTTGATGGCTCTACCGGACAAAACGCATTCGCTCAAGCCAGGGAATTTATTGCTGCTACTGAAGTTACCGGTATCGTCCTAACCAAGCTCGATGGAACAGCCAAGGGAGGTGTTGTGCTGGGCATTTCCGACCAGTTTAAAATACCAGTTAAGTACATTGGCGTTGGAGAAAAGCTGGCTGACCTGCAGGTTTTTGACAAGAACGCATTTGTTTCATCCCTTTTCAGCTAGAAAAATTAGCAGTATGCAACAACCGGGAAAGGGAAAAATTAATGTTGTTACCCTAGGATGCTCTAAAAATTTGGTTGATTCCGAAGTACTCATGAATCAGCTTAAAATGGGGGGATGGGAGGTCGTTCACGATTCGAACGATACTGAGGCTAAGGTGGTGATAATAAATACTTGCGGGTTTATTGCCGATGCCAAGGAAGAGTCCGTTGATACCATCATGGGCTTTGTAGATGCGAAAAATAAGGGCATCATTGACAAGGTTTTCGTTATGGGTTGTCTTGCTCAAAGATACAGAAATGAGCTGCAGGATGAAGTTCCGGAGGTGGATGGATTTTTTGGAGTTTCCGAGCTCCCCGCCGTTCTCCATGCTCTCAACACCCCCGTTTTTAGCGGGTGTCTTACCACCAGGTTACTCACAACACCCGGCCATTATGCTTACCTGAAAATTTCCGAGGGATGTAGCTGGGGCTGCTCATACTGTGCCATTCCGTTAATTAGAGGTAAGCATATTTCAAGAACCGTCGAATCCCTTGTTGAAGAAGTTACCATCCTATCAGAAAAAGGGGTGAAAGAACTCATACTTATCGCCCAGGATTCAACTTACTATGGTATGGACATCTATGGGGAACGGAGAATTGCTCAGCTAATCGATCGGTTGAGCCAAATCAAAGGAATTGAGTGGATTAGGCTTCACTATGCCTATCCTGCTCATTTTCCAGACGATCTTATAGCCACTATTGCAAACAATCCAAAGGTTTGCAAATATGTTGATTTACCCCTACAACATATTAGTGACAGGGTGCTGAAAGCCATGCACCGGGGAATCTCCCGATCGGAAACCATTGCACTTGTCGAAAAGTTGCGACAAAATATTCCAGGTGTGGCAATTAGAACAACGTTTCTTGTTGGCCACCCAGGTGAGGACCAAGAGGATTTTGACGAGTTGATGAGCTTTGTGGATGAGTTTAGGCTAGAGAGGGTAGGGGTATTCACCTACTCAGAGGAGGAGGGGACCTATGCGCAGCAGTATTTAGCCGATACCATACCCCCGGACGAAAAGGAACGGCGTGCCTCCGAGCTTATGGAGCTTCAACGCAACATTTCGTTCATGATCAATCATAGTAGAGTTGGAAGCATTATACGTGTTATAGTTGATGCAGTAGAAGATGAAATAATTATTTGCCGATCGGAGTTTGACTCCCCTGAAGTTGACCAAAATGTAAATATCCATCTTCATGGCTATTCACAAAATCTCAAACCAGGCGACTTTGTGAATGTTAAAATTGTTGATGCAGACGATTATGACTTGATAGGGGAGTTGTGCTGAGCTCTTGTGAGGTTGGTGTGGATAAAAAATAAGCCTTAGAATGATTACCTTTCTAAGGCTTTTCTTTTGCTTGTGGGAATTTCCTTTTATTGGAAAAGCACCTCCAAGTCGAGCTTTTTTTAAACTAGCTGCTTTAGGCGAGCTATTGCTTCAGTATAGTTGGGCTCGGAGGCTATTTCGGGGACTATCTCCACATATTGAACTTTGTTATCCTTGTCCAGAATAATCACCCCTCTAGTCAGCAAACGTAGCTCCTTTATCAAAAAACCAAATTTCTTACCAAAATCAACATCCTTGTGATCGGATAGGGTGGTAAGGTTGGTAATTTTTTCGGCTCCGCAGAATCGCTTCAAGGCAAAGGGCAAGTCATTCGAAATGGCAATAAAAGCAACCTTATCGCCAAATGAAGATGCTTCGTTATTGAAGCGATGATTTTGAATTGAGCAAATCTCCGTATCTATAGAAGGGAACACGGAAATTAGCTTAACTTTTTTGCCAAAATCAGAGAGCTTGACAGGTTTAAGGTCGGTGCCGAGTGCTGTAAAATCAGGAGCAGTAGAGCCCACTTTAACTTGTTCACCTTCAAGGGTAACTGTTTTTCCTCCAAAAGTAACGTTCATGGTTTTTATGGTGTTTAGTGATGTAATTTTGGTAGTAACACAGCCGAAACTTTTTTGTTCATTAGCCTTCAGGTTCTACTCCTCTTCACTAGCGCTGGTTACCTCCTCTTCCCCCTTAAGAACTTTGATGGAAATCTCATCCTTCTTTTTGTTATATCCAACGGAGATTGTGCATCCGGGCTTGGTATCACTTTTAATGAGCACTTCGGCCAGGGCATCCTCAAGGTATTTTTGGATGGCTCGTTTAAGAGGGCGAGCACCATACTGAACATCATATCCCTTCTCAGCAATAAAATCCTTGGCTGCCGGAGAAATTCTAATTGTGAATCCCAGGTTACGAATCCGCTCATAAAGGCCGCTAAGCTCAATATCAATAATTTTATGAATATCAGCACGACTTAGCGAGTTGAACATTACAATATCATCAATTCTATTCAGAAACTCCGGTGCAAAGGCCTTTTTAAGCGCTTTTTCAATTATACTTCTTGAATAATCGCTGCTGCTGCTTTGTTCTTTGGCTTTGGTGGTAAAACCCACGCCTTGACCAAAATCCTTAAGCTCCCGGGAGCCAATGTTAGAAGTCATGATGATGATGGTATTCTTAAAATCAACCCGTCTGCCCAGGCTATCTGTAAGCTGGCCTTCATCCAGAACCTGGAGCAGGATATGAAAAACGTCGGGATGAGCTTTTTCAACCTCATCTAGCAGCACAACCGAGTAGGGCTTTCTTCTAACCTTTTCGGTCAGCTGCCCACCCTCCTCATATCCTATGTAACCTGGAGGTGCGCCAACCAAACGTGACACGGAAAATTTTTCCATATACTCGCTCATGTCAATCCTAATAAGGTTATCGGTAGTATCAAAAAGATACTTGGCGAGCACTTTAGCTAGCTGGGTTTTGCCAACGCCTGTTGGCCCCAAAAAGATAAATGTCCCGATGGGTTTGTTGGGATCTTTAAGTCCAGCACGGTTTCGTTGTATAGCCTTAACTACCTTCTGAATGGCTTCATCCTGCCCAATTACCGAATTCCTTAGCTCATCTGCCATTTTGAGCAGTCTGGCACCCTCAGCCTGAGCTATTCGTTGAACAGGTACTCCTGTCATCATGGCAACAACCTCAGCAACCTTTTCCTCGTCAACAATTTCACGATGTTTAGCCAGCTCCTTTTCCCATCTCGACTGCTCCTCCTCAAGCTGCTCAATCAGCTTTTTCTCCTTATCCCTAAGATTAGCAGCCAACTCAAATTGTTGATTCTTAACGGCTTTTATTTTCTCCTTTTTGGTTTCCTCAATCAGCTTCTCTAGGTTAACAATAGTATCGGGCACACGAATATTCGAGATATGAACCCGTGAGCCAGCTTCGTCCATGGCATCTATAGCCTTATCCGGTAGATTCCTGTCGGAAATGTAGCGCATGGTAAGCTTTACACAAGCCTCAATTGCCTGAGGTGTGTAGGTAACATTATGGTGCTCCTCGTACCGATCTTTGATGTTGTTAAGAATTTCGATTGTTTCCTCAGGAGAGGTAGGTTCAATCATTACTTTCTGGAACCGACGCTCTAAAGCCCCGTCTTTTTCAATATGCTCCCTATACTCGTCTAGTGTAGTTGCACCTATGCACTGAAGCTCACCCCTTGCAAGTGCCGGTTTAAGCATATTGGCAGCATCGAGAGAGCCCGTAGCTCCACCTGCACCAACAATGGTATGAATTTCATCAATAAACAGGATGATATTGGGAGTCCTCGATAGCTCGTTGAGTATCGCCTTCATCCGTTCTTCGAACTGGCCACGGTACTTGGTCCCGGCAACAATAGAAGCCAGATCAAGTGTGATTACCCGTTTGTTGAAAAGAACCCTGGATACTTTTTTCTTTACAATTCGAAGAGCCAGCCCTTCGGCTATGGCTGATTTGCCAACTCCGGGCTCTCCAATAAGAATTGGGTTATTCTTTTTTCGACGGCTTAGGATTTGGGCAATTCTTTCAATTTCCCTTTCACGGCCAACTATAGGATCAAGACGTCCATCCTCGGCAGCTTTAGTTAAGTCAATTCCAAAATTGTCAAGAACGGGGGTGTCGGAGGCTGATTTTCCTGTTGAGGGCTGGTTGGATTTGCCCATGTTACCGAAAAAACCACTATCCCCCTCATCTTCATCTCCAGAACCAAAATCACCTTTATCGTCCGAGTTCAATATTGTCAGATTTTTCCTAACCCTTTCGTAATCAATATCCTTTTCCTTTAAAAGCTGGGTTACATAGTTGGTATCATCCTTAAGTATGGCAAGCAGGAGATGGGCTGTATTGATTGACTCACTTTTTAATGCCCTGGCCTCAAGAATAACTATTTTCAACGCCCTTTCGGCCGACTTATAAATTGCAATTTCCGATGAGTCGTTTATTTCCTCTGCCTTACTTGGGATTTGCAGCAAATGGACATCCAGTTCCTTTTTCAGCTCGCTTAAATTAACACCTTCGGCCAGCAAAATATTTATTGCTTCGCCTTCTCCATCGCGCAGAATACCCAAGAAAAGGTGATCTGAGCTAATTGCGGAACTGCCAAGTCGTATAGCCTCTTCTCGGCTATATGAAAGTACATCTCTGATTTTTTGTGAAAACTTTTGGTTCATAAAAACTTGCTTAAGTTAAATTTGGTACTAAAATAATAGTGATAAACGGAAAAGCAAGCGATTTGTTGATAAAAATTATTAAATTATCGTGAGTTTTCTCAAAAACGAAAAAGGGTTTCAGGGCTATACAATGGATTAAATTACTACCTTAGCACTTTCAAATTTTTTTGGTTCGATATTCAGAATTTACTTTTTATAAAAAGTATATATGTCAGAAACAGAGAGGATTATTAGAATTAACATTGAGGAGGAGATGAAGTCATCGTACATTGACTACTCAATGTCGGTGATCGTATCAAGAGCACTGCCCGACGTACGGGATGGACTTAAGCCGGTTCATCGAAGGGTATTGTTCGGAATGTCCGATTTAGGTTTGAATGCAGGAAATCCCTACAAGAAATCGGCACGTATAGTAGGGGAGGTTTTAGGAAAGTATCATCCCCATGGCGATTCTTCGGTTTACGATGCTATGGTGAGGATGGCCCAGGATTGGTCCATGCGGTACCCGCTAGTTGATGGGCAGGGTAATTTCGGGTCTATTGACGGGGATAGCCCAGCGGCAATGCGCTACACTGAAGCCCGCCTGGCTAAAATTGCAGAGGATGTTCTAGCTGACCTGGACAAACAAACTGTAGATTTCAACCTTAACTTTGACGATACCCTTGAGGAGCCATCTGTTTTACCAACTAAAATTCCCTTGTTGCTGGTTAACGGCACATCGGGTATTGCCGTTGGAATGGCTACTAACATGCCTCCTCATAACCTGGGCGAAGTTGTTGACGCTATTTGTGCTACAATAGATAGTCCTGATATAACTACTGATGAGCTGTTAAAGTATGTTAAAGGTCCTGATTTCCCAACCGGCGGGGTTATTTATGGCACGCAGGGCGTTAAGGAAGCCTACCGGACAGGTAAGGGTAAAATTGTGGTTCGTTCAAAAATAGAAATTGAGCAAACCGAGTCGGGAAGGTCCAAAATAATTGTAACCGAAATACCCTACATGGTAAATAAGGCCGAGATGATCCGTCGGATTGCCGACCTTATAAACGAGAAAAAAATTGATGGTATTAGCTACATCAACGATGAGTCGGATAGGGATGGGATGAGGGTTGTAATAATTCTTAAAAAGGAAGCGGTTGCTAATGTCGTAGTAAACAACCTTTTTAAGCATTCACAGCTGCAGTCATCATTTGCCATCAACAACATTGCCCTGGTTGATGGAAGGCCGAAGCTGTTGAACCTTAAGGACCTAATTGTTCACTTTATCAAGCACCGACATGACGTAATTATTCGCAGGTCAAGGTTCGAACTGGAGGAGGCCGAAAAAAGAGCCCACATACTTGAAGGCCTGCTTATAGCCATTGATCATATTGACGAGGTTATTAACCTTATCCGTTCAGCCCAATCACCGGCCGAAGCGAAGGAAAAACTAGTTGAACGATTTGGCCTTTCAGATATTCAGTCCCAGGCTATTATTGATATGCGGCTCCGCAGCCTTACAGGACTTGAACGTGAGAAAGTAAAGGAGGAGTACAATGAGCTCCAAAAGCTGATAGCCTATCTTAAACAGGTGCTTGAGGATAAAGCCCTGCAAATGAAGATTATTAAGGATGAGCTGGTTGAGGTAAAGCAAAAGTATGGAGATGCCCGAAAAACAGAGATAATTCCAGACGCCGAGGAGTTTAACCCTGAAGATTTTTATGCCGATGAGGAAGTTGTCATAACCATCTCGCACATGGGCTACATTAAACGAACCCCGCTTTATGAGTATAAGCTCCAATCGAGGGGTGGTGTAGGGGCTAAGGGTAGCGATACACGTGATGAGGATTTTATTGAGCACCTGTATGTTGCTACTATGCACAATACCATGCTGTTTTTTACCGAAAACGGCAAATGTTTCTGGCTAAAAGTTTATGAAATTCCTGAGGGTACTAAATCATCAAAAGGAAGAGCTATTCAGAATCTCATAAACATTGAAAATGACGATGTAGTTAGAGCCTACATCAATGTCAAAGGGCTTGATGACACAGATTATCTCAAGAACAACTACATCGTGCTGTGTACCAAAAGAGGCATTATTAAAAAAACGCCTCTTGAGGCTTACAGCCGGCCACGTCAAAACGGTGTTATTGCGGTAACCGTTAAGGAGGGCGACCAGCTTATTGAGGCTTGCCTCACAGATGGCAAAAGCCACATACTGATTGCTGCAAGAAATGGAAAGGCCATACGATTCCCCGAACATCTTGTCCGCCCGATAGGTAGAACTGGTAGTGGGGTTAGGGCAATTTCTATTTCCCCTGACGACGAAGTGGTTGGCATGGTTTGTGTTGAGGAAAATGCATCAAAAGATATCCTTGTTGTTTCTGAAAATGGTTACGGCAAGCGATCCAGGTTGGAGGACTATAGAATAACCAACAGGGGTGGGAAAGGGGTGAAAACCATTAACATCACCCCTAAAACAGGGAAGCTTATTAGCATTAAAGCGGTTGATGAAAATAACGACTTAATGATTATTAATCGCAGCGGGCTTACCATAAGGCTTAAAATCAGCGAGCTTAGGGTTATGGGTCGAAATGCCCAGGGAGTTAGGCTGATAAACCTAAAAAAGAATGATAGTATCGCTGCAATAGCCAATGTTGAATCATCTGAAAATGAACCAGATGAGCAAAATTTAGTTCAAGAAGGAGAAAGCGAACAATGAAAAACCCAAACACATAATTTATTTTTGAATTTAATTTTTAACTTTAACTAATTTACATGAAATGAAACGATTAACAACTGTACTACTATTTTCTGTGCTGGGTATGGGAATGCTCAACGCACAAACTGGCGTACAAATTAACTTTGATCAGTTTGGAAAAAAAATTGAGAAAAGTAACGCCACCATTCAGGATCCCAAAAAAAATGCGAAACCCGATGCTTGGATTGCTAGGGCAGAGTTGTTTATGGATGTATTTGATGCTCAGATTTACCGGGCATACCCTGGAATGGACATGAAAACATTTTCATTACTAATTGGTAAACCAACTGAGCAAACTCAGGAAGTTGTTGAAGGCATTACCGTGGATAAGTTCGTGATGGATAGAGCTGAATTTTACTTTGCTAACGGCTCATTAGATCACTGGCAGGTAACTAAACCTGTTGTTGAGAATCCTTTGGAGGTAGCATACGAAAGCTTGATCAAAGCCATTGAGCTTGATGCAAGCAAGAAAAAGGCCAAGCCAATAATGGAAGACTTGCTAAAATTGAAGAACTACTTAATCAACGAAGGGTCAAGCTGCTACAGCAAAAAAGATTATGGCTGCTCATATAAATGCTTTAGTAAGGTTGTTGAAATTGGCAAAAACCCCTTAGTTAATCAGAAAGACACCGCAATATACTACTATGCTGGGTTATCTGCACAGCTCGATGGGAAATTTGAAGAATGCATTCCCTACTATGAAGAGTCTATTAAGCTGGGTTTCACCTCGGAGGGTAGCGTTTACTTCAACATTTTTGACGCATACAAATCACTAGGTAAGGCTGACGAAGGCGCTAAATACCTGGAAGATGGATTTATTAAATATCCTAAAAACACCAATGTTCTTTTTTCACTTATTAGCTACTACATTGATAAGGGGGAAGACCCTTCGAAAATTTTGGTTTACATAGACCAAGCTATTGCAAACGAACCTAATAACCCTTCACTTTTCTTTGCCAAAGGGACACTGCATGATAGGCTTGGCGATACTGACGAAGCCTTAACTTCATACCAAAAGGCAATAGAAATTGACCCCAACTACTTTGATGCCTACTACAACATTGGAGCGCTTTTCTTCAATGTAGGTGTAAAGTATGTAGAAGAAGCCAATAAGATTCCAGCTAAGGAGATTGAAAAGTATGATGAACTTATGTCAAAGGCTAATGTTGAATTCAAGAAATCTCTTCCTTATATGGAAAACGCTCTGAAAATCAACCCCGCCAGCAAGGAGGTTATGGATGCACTAAAGAACATTTACTTCCGCTTTAGAAATGAAAGTCCGGAAATGAGTGCAAAGTATAAGGAGATTATCGACAAGCTAAACAATATGTAGTATAAAAGACCCCGATAAAGTCGGGGTCTTTTTTAAATACCTATATTTAACATAATATTAATTATAGGACTAATTTGCCGGTTTTCCGATGGCCGCTTTTGTCCAGTTTTTAAGAAAGCTTACTATCTTTTTTGTATCGTAACCATCTCCGGATTCCAGCAATCCGGAATCTTGAGTGTGAATTCTCTTGCCATGATCGTCAAGTATTACCAGCACGGGAAATCCAAAACGCTGAGGAAATTCCAGCTTTTCAAGAACCGCTTCGTTCTTATTTTCCTTGCTGTAGTTAACCTTAACCAGCACGTAATTTGCGTTCAACACCTTCATAATGGTTGAATCTGTCGTGAAAATCTTATTCAGCTTCACACACCAAGGGCACCAATTTCCACCTACCTGCACCAGAACATGCTTACCCTGAACGCCAGCCCTTTCAATAGCCTGATTTAAATCCTTGATGGCATCAGCATTGGGATTGTAAATTTGAACCTGAGCCATAGCGTTGTACCCAAACAGTATAGGAACAACGCAAGTCACAACTAGCAATAATTTGTTTATCATCACGATATGTTAAATAGTTAATGTTGAGAAAAAATGCATTAAAGCATTGCTATAAAATTCTACCCAAAGGTAGTAATCGTTTACTGATTGTGCTTCTATTAAAAAATGAAATTATTTTTACAGGGCTCGTTTGCATTATTTAATTTTGGTGTATAATTGCAAAAATTTTTTTCAGGGTATGACTAAGAAAAGAGTTGTTATCAAATTTGGTGATCTTTCACCGGAGCTATTGGAACTTTTTAAGCAAAAATATCCACATGGATATCAGAATCATGTAATTAAGGTGGAAAAGCCGGGAGGTGATTATTTTTTTGCTGTTACCCTCGATTCCGATGATGCTAGCTACCTGGTAAAAGTAAATGTTAAAATCGACTCTAAAATAAAGGATGAGGAAGACGAAAAGGAATTTTTTGGAGGCTTAAGCGATGACATTGGTAGCGAAAACGATGCCTTTCCGGACGATATGAATGAAGAGGATGAGCCATCCGAGGAAATGAGCGATGATTTATAGGTTGACTTAACTGGTATATGCTCTCATTTTTGGACGATCATAAGCATGGGTCGTCCTTTTTTGTACCCTACAACTTTACATAGTATGACTTGATCGGGTTGCACCTTACTGCCTGCAGGAACAACAAAACCACACTTCATCCCATATATATCGAAAACTGTTGCATAGCTAGCTGTTTCACCATCAGCGTTGCTTTCTGTACCTACACTGCTAACCGTAAAGTTATAGGTATCACCTACCCTGTAGAAAGGGTTTGGAGGCTCAACTCTTAAGGTTCCGTCTGGTTTTATCCCAATATACTGGCAGCTAACTTGCTTTCCAACTTCAAAATCGTAATGAAGGTAGTACTTTACTTTTAATAAAGCAAAACACCCGCTGCTATGGCTTAGAAAAAAGAATTTTTCTCCATTAATTTCAACAACCGTCTCAATAGTAAGGTCAATGATTTCGTTTTCCTCAAATTCCTTGCAGCTACCTGTTGCTCCTGCAAGCTGCAGCTGTAACCTCCCCTTCCTTATGTTGAGTACCCTAAGAGGAACCATGTTTGATATTTTTGAGCAGACCTCAGCAGGAAGGAATAACGTGTAGGTCTCGTTAAAAATGTCCCTTACAACCAGCTCGGCAACACCCTTAACAAAAGAATTATTCATGGCTACAAAATCGAAGTTGTAAACCATGTTAACTTCATAGTAAGGATGTTTTGGTTCAAGGAATACTTTCCCCATGCAGTTAATCTTATCAACCCGGCAGCTGACTGTGCTTCCAACTACAAGGTTATAATGAGTGTAGTACTGGGCAGGCAGAAGAAATTTTTGTCCCGATTCATGAAGCAAACGGTAGTAATATCCTGCCTGAGGAATTTCAACGAGTCGTTCGATTGTAAACGTAATCCAGGAATCCTTTGTAAGCTTCATAAAATTTGATTTAGTAAACGACCTAATGACCTCTTATTCCAGCATTATTGCATGACAACATTGCACTGTAAATTCAAATTTTACTACCTGCTGCTACAATATCCATTTCTACTTCGAAAAAAATTCATATTATATTGATATTCAAATATTTATTATAAAATGTATGTTTGTTATGATTACCAATAACCATCAAGAAACGAAAATTTTACCATTCCCCTCTCCCACCTCGCCAATAATTCTGGAGTAGCAAAGTCCAGCATCAGTCAGCTCCTGAAGGGTTTGATTGGCAAATTCGTCCTGAACTCCCATCAGCAGGCCTCCTGATGTTTGAGCATCAACCATTATCATTTTTAAGTCGTAGTCAACGCGGGTGAAGGTTACATCGTTTTCTACATACTCCAGGTTGCGGAAGGCTGCACCGGGAATGCAGCCATCGTTCACCAGGCTGGTAACTCCGGGCAGAACCGGAAGCGTGCCGGCTTGGATTGAAATGTTTACTCTGCTGGACCTGGCCATTCGAAGCAAATGACCTAAAAGCCCAAAGCCGGTAATATCGGTTGCCCCGGTAACATGATATTTTTTCATAACGCTGCAGGCTCTGTCGTTTAATGTTTTCATCCATTGAATGGCAATTCGGTACGATTCGTCTGTAACCATTTTAAGCCGTTTTGCCGCTACGGTAATGCCGGTTCCCAGGGGCTTGGTGAGAATCAGCTTATCACCAGGGCGAAGCCCGGAGTTGGTAACCAACCGCTTAGGATCAACACGGCCAACAACAGCCAAGCCAAATTTTGGGGGGAAATCATCAATGGTATGACCTCCGATGATTGCAACATTTGCCTCCAGCGCTTTTGAAGCGGCCCCTTCAAGTATAGACTTGTAAACATCAATGGGTATCCTGGAAGAGGGGAACATAGAAATGTTAAGGGCGAGGAATGGCTCTCCCCCCATCGCGTATACATCGCTAATAGAATTTGCTGCGGATATTTGGCCAAACTCAAAAGGATCGGAACAAACCGGAGGGAAAAAATCGGTAGTTAGAATCAGCGCAAAATCGTCTGAAATCCGGTAAACCCCGGCATCATCATGGGAGCTAAAATCAACCAGAATGTTTTCATCAACAAGCTTTGGCAATGCGGGAAGAAGGGATTCGAGCAATGCAGCAGGAATCTTGGAGGAACATCCCCCCTGCTCCACGGTTGATAGTAAGTCAAATTCTTCCATCATCTTGTAATTTATATTCTTTTTAAAGGTGGTTAAGGTTCATTATTTAGGGTATGAATCTCGACCTTAATATTCTGTAAATCTGATAGAATGCTATCCAAATATGAACTTTCAATTCTTATACATAAACCACATTCCGAGCTGAGGTTTGATGGAACGGGGACTATTCTGTACGGATAACCCTTGTCAGCAATAATCTTTTCGGCATGCATTACCTGGTGGATGTTGCTGAATATGAGAATTGTAAATCCTGTGTTAGCTTCTTCCCTCATCAATTTTTTTTAAGCAGCTATGCAAGTAGTCGAGGTCGTTATCAGTATGAAACTTTGACAGGGAAAACCGTACGGCTCCGGTAGTAAAAGTTCCCAACGTGCGATGGGCAAGAGGTGCACAGTGTAGCCCACTTCGGGTTTCAACCGAGAATTTTTCAAAGAGAATGCGAGCAAGTTCTGACACCTCCATTCCAAGGGGTTTAATGGAGAAGACGTCCGATTGGAAGTCCGTGTCGTCAGCCGCCAAAAGTTTAAAGGAAGAAAATGTAGAAATTTCGTGCAGGAGCTCTACGAAGTGCTCGCGTTTAAAAGAGTAGCCCATACCCGATGATAAAGCTCCCCATAAACCGTAGATTCCGACGATATTAGGTGTTCCGGCTTCAAACCTATCGGGTAGGTCGATGGGTTGCAGGTAGCTCTCGGAATTTGATCCTGTTCCACCGAAAATTAAAGGATCGGCCATGTCGGGATTGCGGATGAATAGGGCACCGGTTCCAGTTGGCCCCATGATACCCTTATGGCCGGTAAGAGCTAAAGCATCTAGCTTCCATTCGTCAGCTCTTATCTCGACCCTCCCGGCCGACTGGCTGGCGTCAACCAGGAGTGGGGTGTTACCCATTAACCTTTTTATCTCCTTTATGGGCTGAATTACCCCATTCACGTTGCTTACATGGTTGATAATTCCCAAATCGTAGCTTGCAAAGTTAACCTTAGCGGCTTTTTGAATATCAATTCTCCCATCGGGATGATGAGGGAAAGTATCAACTCCGACCCCTGCAGTCTGGAATAAGTATTGTAGAGGCCTGCAAACGGCGTTATGCTCAAGTGGAGAAATAATTACCTTCTTTTTGGGGTATCGCATTCCTCTGATAAACAAGTTAATAGCATGAGTGGCATTTGAAGTAAAAACCACATTGGGGGCAAGGCTGGTTCCAATAAGGTTGGCCAATAGGCTACGGGTAGATTCAACCTTACGGGAAACCTCGATAACACGATTGTAGGCTGCTCTTCCATAGGTACCACCATGGCTAAAGTATTCGTTGATGGATTGGCTAACCCCTTCGGGTTTAGGGAAGCTTGTTGATGAGTTATCGAAGTACAGGTTCATTTTATTACTTAATCTACCTAATTAACTACTTTCAGTTTAATAAGGTAATCAACTAGAAATAAAAATGATATGAATAATATTAGGGTTGAATTATCCTCACACCCGATGACAGCCTTTGGGCAATATAGAGCATATTGGAAATTTGGCCCACGGCCAAATCGTCCCTTAAGTTGTAGAAGTCAACGCAGGTTCCACAAAGAGTAATTTTTATACCCCTTTCAGAAATTTGTTGAAGAGTTGCAGCAGTGTCGGAACTTTTAAGGGCAAGGGTTACCGCACTATTATAACAGATTATTTCGGTTGGTGTAGCTTTAAGCTCCAGAAGAGTGCTGAGAAACCCTTTCATAAGAATTTTACCCAACTCGTCGTTTCCCTTACCCATTGTGGCGCTATTCAGCAGTACGATAAAACCGGAATTGACATCAGGTTTGGGAGAAACATCGCAGTATTCCTCTGCTCTCTTATCCGGTTGAGTCATTTGTAGAGGAACATTAAAGGTAATTGAGCTGCTTTCTGCTTCTTGCTTCACAACGCATTCAACCCCATTGTCCTCTAAAAAACGGAGGATATTTTTAAGTGAAGTGCTATTATCCACCACCACCGTTATGGCCTCACCAGGATTAGATTTCTTGATTTCCCGCCTGGTTTCAACCAGGGGTTGGGGGCAGACCATTCCCCTGCAATCAACAAGTTTAGCCATTTCTATTTATATATATGTGTTAAACATTTTATTTATCAATAGCTTATTTATTCTCTTAACAATAAATGGACCCTCATATATGAAACCTGTGTATACTTGAACCAGCGATGCTCCAGCTTCAAGTTTTTCCAACGCATCCATTGGGGTGAAAATACCCCCAACGCCAATTATCGGCTTTTTCCCGTCAAGTTTTTGGTTTATGAAGCGGATAACCTCAGTTGAAACATCGCGGAGCGGCTTGCCGCTAAGTCCTCCTCTCCCAATCTTCTCGAGTTCGCTTTTTTTAGTTTTAAGGTTGTTACGTCCAGTAGTGGTATTGGTGGCGATATAGCCATCCACACCAGCCTCTTCAGCTGCATCAATTGTTTGGTTAAGCTGTTCAGGGCTCAAGTCGGGCGAGACCTTGAGGAGAATAGGCTTTTTCGAAGGAAATTTTGCCCTTTCATTAACCAGCGATTCAATAATTAGCTTCACGCTATCGGGATTTTGTAGGTCGCTGAGGTTATGAACATTCGGGCAGCTAAGGTTAACGGCAACATAGTCAACAAATGAGTAAAGCTCATTAAAGCATGCAATGTAGTCGGAAACGGCATTACTATTATGCGTAGATGAGTTCTTTCCAATATTTCCACCAATAATTAAACCTTGGTTTTCCTTGTGCTGCAATCTCGACTTAACATAGTTAACTCCCTTATTGTTTAGCCCCATTCGGTTAACCAACGCATTATCGGGTAAAAGTCTAAAAAGGCGAGGTCTGCTGTTCCCGGGTTGGGGTTCTGGCGTAACCGTGCCGATTTCGATAAACGAAAATCCAAATGAAGAAAATTCGTTAAAAAATTCGGCATTTTTATCGAATCCAGCAGCAAGTCCTACCGGGTTAGAAAATTTTAAGCCTATTACTTCTCTTTCTAAACATGCCTCATTTCTATTGGAAAAAATTCTCCTAAAAGCATTTCTTGCTCCAGGAATTTTGAAAAAAAATTTTATGAGGGAAACAACCAGCTTGTGAACGGTTTCGGGTGGAAAAATAAATAGCAACTTCCTAAAAATGGATTTGTACATGACCAAATTTTCTACAAAAGTAAGAAAATTGAAAGAGAAAATTCAGGATATTGATGGCCTATACTCCACAAACGTGCGGTCAGAATAAAATATAACAATTTTTTGCACCGTAAGTTCTTTTGAGGTATCCTCCGAATCGGCACCTTCATATCGACCGGATAAAATTTTTCCACCCTCACCCCTGTTGTTTACATTTGTAATCGTTCGACTTTCTGTCAAATTTGCCGTAGGGGCTGTTTTACCTGGTTGATTAATTGAATCGTCCGTATCAAAAATTGATCGTTGAACGGGGATTTTGTACATGCTTCCCTTTCCGGTAATCAACCACTCAAGATTAATTTTGGGGAACTTTTGGGCGATTCGCTGGATAATATCAAAGCTGGGGTTGTTTCTGCCTGCTAGTATGTGTGAAACAGCGCTTCTTTGCACTTCTATTGCTTCGGCAAATTTAGCCGAGTTAATTTTTTCTGCATCCAGCAATAACCGTATTCTATCCTTCATCTCCATTTAGCGATCTGATTTTAACGTTGAGCATACAAATGTAAATTTTATAACCGGCAAATCAAAATTTTAAAACGATTACATATGTAACCAATAAAAATTTAGGGCTGAAGTTTTTAAAAATAGTTAGTTCCCATAGTAGCGGGGTAAACTCTATTCTTTATGCCTAAAAATGAAGCTACGCTTATTTTAGCCACGCTTAACCTGCTTGAATCGGGATATTTTATAGCACTTTAGGCTACCTACTCCTACAGTTCTATTTAAACATTATTTAAATAGAACAATATATCTGGATAGTAGGTATTTATAATGTTATTTTAACTATTTTACTGTTCAAAATACAGCCACAATTTATTTCTTTATAAAATATTAGATTAACATATATTAATAAACAAAAGATTATCAGTTTATTATAAAACCAAATAAAATAGCGTTGATATATCAACTTGCATGTCCTGTAAAATGAGCTTTCTG
>DCDD01000007.1 GCA_002316235.1 Bacteroidales bacterium UBA1064 | reverse complement strand
TAGGAGTGGGGCGCATGAAAAATGCTTGCCAGCACCTCGTCAATCACCCGCTCCATATCAACAATGTGTCCATAGTGAAGGGTGTAGGGTTTAGCCTTTAGGAGACTTTTCCCGGCCATCACAGGTTTGAACACACCATCGGTCAGGGTGATGGAATCCACACCGCTAACCCTAATCACAGCAATGGCCCCCATTCCGGGGGGTGTGGCAATGGCCACTATGGTTGAGTCGTCGAGCATCGTATATTTTTTGCAAAGTTACACCATTTGGCATCTTAGATTTTCATTGCAAATGCAACTTTTAGGGACATTAGCTTAAGGGGCAGACCCAAAAAATCTAATTTTTCAAGAACGAGAGTGAAAGAGCTAATCCTTCCCTCGTTGTTCCTGACGGTTAGGTGGCTATCCTCGCCCCCTAAATCTCTTAAGAAATAAGCTGCAGGATGGTACACTAAACGCAAGAACAAAGGTACACTATTTCAAAGATGTTGGGAACCGGGTACAAAAAAATTGAGATAGCCAGGGTCGTTGGGGTTGACAAGAGCGCCATTACCCAGTAAATTAAGCATAACACCGACGGGCATAATGCGTTTACCGGTTTGGGTTAGCCCGGCGCAAGGCCAAGGGTCGCTAGCGGCGGTGCTCACCCCAGGGTAGTAGTCTATATTGAGCGGCGGCTTAGTTAGGATCGATGGCTGCCCGAGCAGATTTCTAAACGGGCGAAGCTGGAAGGTATTGGCTGCGTGTCCACCACTACCATGTTTAACAAAAAAGTTGCATTTGTAACTTAGATCTACCAATTACTCGTGCTCTAAGTTTAAATTTTCTACCTTTGCGGCCAACACTTTTAAATCGTTTTTAAAATGAATATCTACGGCAAACTTACTGGAACAATGATAGTTATACTAGTTGCAGCATCCTGCAAAAATAATAGCAGTGAGGTGAAAAACCCCCTGCTGGCTGAATTTGACACACCATTCCAAACTCCGCCCTTCGACAAGATAAGGCATGAGCATTATGCACCGGCAATTGATTCGGCCATTGCCGAGGCAAAGGCTGAGGTTGAGGCTATTACTAGTAATCCTGCCAAAAGTACATTCGAAAACACCATTGAAGCGCTCGACCGAAGCGGTAGGCGTTTGAACCTGGTGTCGAACATTCTGTTCAACCTCAATGAGTCCGAAACCGATTCGACCCTGCAGGGCATTGCTCGTGATGCGGCCATCAAGCTCACCGAGTTTAGCAACGATGTCAACCTCAACCCAGAACTTTTTAAAAGGGTTAAGCAGGTGTGGGAAATGCGTGACTCCCTGAAGCTTACCACCGAACAGCAAACGCTGCTCAGCAATACCTACAAGGGATTTATCAGAAACGGGGCAAACCTTTCCGATAGCGACAAGGAGAAGTTTCGTGCCATAAGTAAGGAGTTGGCCGACTTATCGCTCCGTTTTAACGAAAACCTGCTTGCCGAAACAAACAGCTACCAGCTTCATATTACCAACGAAAGCGACTTGGCAGGACTTCCGGCTAGTTTAAAGGATGCCGCTGCCTACACAGCTCAGCAAAAGGGGAAAGGTGGATGGATAATTACGCTTGATTACCCAATGTATGGTCCATTCATGAAGTATTCCGAAAATAGGGAGCTGCGCAAACAACTCTATATGGCTTATGGTAGCCGTTGCTTTAAGGGAAATGAGTACGACAACCAGGCTATTGCTAAGAAAATTGCCAACCTACGGTTAGAAATTGCCAACCTGTTGGGCTATCCTAACTATGCTTCGTTTGTTCTTCAGGACAGAATGGCCGAAAACCCCGAAAGGGTGAATAACTTCCTGAAGGAGTTGGTTGATGCTTCTATGCCTGCTGCCAGACGTGAAGTTGAAGAGGTTCGGGGTTTTGCCAAAGAGCTGGGTTTTAATGAAAATATTCAACCCTGGGATTGGTCGTTTTACTCCGAGAAGTTGAAAAATAGTCGCTATAGCTACAACGAGGAGGAACTTAAGCCATACTTTGAACTCAATAGGGTGATTAACGGTGTTTTTACACTTGCCAACAAGCTTTACGGCTTAACCTTTACACCCAACAACCAAATACCGGTTTACCATCCTGATGTTAAGGCCTACGAGGTTTATGATGCAACGCATAAGTTCATGGCGGTTCTTTACCTCGACTTTTTCCCCCGTGAAGGGAAGAGCGGTGGCGCCTGGATGACTTCTTTCCGTTCACAGTATAGGGATGGGAGCACTGACGTTAGACCTTTTGTTTCGCTAGTTACCAACTTTACCAAACCCACGGCAACCCAACCCTCGCTGCTGACATTTTACGAGGTTTCAACATTCATGCACGAGTTTGGCCATGCCCTGCACGGAATGCTTTCGGAATGCACTTACTCCTCACTTAGCGGAACATCCGTTTACCGTGATTTTGTTGAGCTGCCATCACAATTAATGGAAAACTGGGCGGTTGAAAAGGAATTCCTCGACATGTTTGCCAGCCACTACCAAACCGGCGAAAAGATACCCCAGGAGCTGGTTCAGAAAATTATTGATAGCCGTAACTTCCTGGCGGGCTACAGCTCAATTCGCCAGCTCAGCTTTGGCGTGCTGGATATGGCTTGGCACACCGTTGAAAAACCCGTAACGATAAGCGTTGGTGAGTTTGAAAAAAGAGCAATTGCCAACCTTGAAGTTTTACCTACTGTTGAGGGAACCAACCAGAGTGTGGGTTTTGGACACATATTTGATGGCGGTTATGCTGCCGGTTACTATGGCTACAAATGGGCTGAAGTTCTCGATGCCGATGCCTTTGAAATGTTCAAGGAGCATGGAATTTTTAACCCAGAAGTTGCTGCTAGCTTTAGAACAAACATACTATCTAAAGGTGGGAGCGAGCATCCCATGGAGCTCTACAAGCGCTTTAGAGGACACGAACCAAGCATAGATCCACTGCTCCGAAGAAGCGGATTGAAAAATTAAGGTAAAAGCAGTAGCTTAATAAAATATTATACCCTAAATCAACGGGTGGTGTTTTTAAGCATACTAAATTTACTTGACGGTTTAAAAATCTAATCATACATTTGTAACAATTATTGGCTCCCGTATGGGATTAAAAGGGAATCCGGTGTAAAACCGGAGCTGTCCCCGCAGCTGTAAGCTCAATGTAATGGCCTTTTTACCCCTGCCACTGACCGCCAACCTGCGGTTGGGAAGGCTTAAAAGACCGAGCAAGCCAGAAGACCTGCCAAGTTGTATTTTCGTAGCTTTCGGGTGAAAGGCGAAGATTAGAACGCTGTTCCATTCAGTTCTACTTTTCACTATTTCCGAGTGCTGCGAATGATTGATTGCCTATTAATCATTTGTAGCTATGCATCTTAAAAGGGTTTGCTCTATCGTTTTTCTTCAGCTTGTGCTGGTCGGTTATTTGTGTGCTCAAATGTCGTTATCCGACACCATTCGCATGGACGAAGTGAAGGTTTACGGCAATTTACGCGAAAGCCATTCTATAGGTGCCACCATTTACAAAATGGATTCTGTAAAGCTGAAAATCTTTCAAAATCGATCAGCTGCCGAGTTGCTGGCAATGGGTTCGGTGAACCTCAAATCGTACGGTGTTGGCGGCCTTTCATCGCTAACCATGCGGGGCGGAAACTCCTCACAAACTATCGTGGTTTGGAATGGGGTGAACATTCAAAACCCGATGAATGGGGGTGCTAACCTTTCGCTATTCCCTGTAAACATGTTCAGCAGCATCAGATTGCAGTATGGCGGGTCAGGAACCATTTATGGGAGCGGGGCCATATCGGGAATACTAATTTTGAACAGCAATGCATTATTTTCTCAGCCTAATGGTGGGGAGCTATCCCTTTCATACGGAAGCGGAAATACCCGCAGCCTTTCATCACAGGTAAAGTATGGCGACAAAAGCCGGGCGATTTCGGTTAAGGTTTTTGGACAATTAGCTGATAATGACTTCGAGTTTCGTAATATTTACAAAATTGGCAGCCCAAAGGAACGCATTACACATGCTGAGTCGAAACAGCTGGGAATTTTGACCGATGTCAACATGCGGCTGCATGAAAAATTATTTTGGTCGTTCTCGGGATGGGGCCAGCTAGGCGACAAAAATCTGCAACCCATTATGAGCAGCACGCAGCCCAGCTACGCCAACCAGGTTGACCGAAGCCTGGCGTTGGTTTCCAACCTTAGCTTCTCTCCTTCTAAAAGGATTCTTTTCAACCTGAAAAATGCTGCAAGTTTGGGAGCTATAGACTACTCGGATAAGGGCGTTAATATTTTTACCAACAACAGCTACGCCTCTATTCTCACTGAGCTGGAATCAAAAGTGGAAGTTCTGAATAATGGGGAGGTAAGCATGGGGATTAACCACACCCTCGAAACAGCCAGTTCCGACGATTATGTAGGAAGTGCAAAAAGAAACAGAGTTTCAGGATATGCATCGCTTCGTAAGCCTTTGTTTCGCTCAAGATTTTTATCAGTACTGAGCATTCGTGGTGAGTTGGTTGATGGTGATTTCAAACCTGTCATTTATTCTGTTGGAGCGGAATGGCTTCCCACAAAAAAGTTAATCTTTAAAATGAATGCCTCCAAAAATTATCGAATACCTACACTTAACGACCTCTACTGGGCCAGCACAACATATACCGAGGGAAATCCCAATCTTGAACCTGAATCGGGTTGGGGTGGCGATGTGGGATTTCAGGTAAAGAGCATCAGCAGCGATAGGGCAATAAACGTTTCAAATTCACTATTCTACAGCAATATTGAGCGTTGGATTGTATGGCTCAGCATTCCTACGGTTTCCGATAGTAAATGGAAGCCTTTCAACATGAGCAAAGGCGAATCGTGGGGTTGGGAGTCTCAGGTCGATTGGAGTTTAAGGGTTAACAGCCTTACTATTCGTGTGGAAGGATTTTACACTTTTACCCATTCCGTATTCAGTGAGCAACCGGGTAGTAGGGCTCAACCAATGATTTACACACCAACCCACAGGTTTTCCGGCTCTCTTAACCTACAGTATGAAAAGTATGGGCTGGGATACTATCACGGTTTCACCGGCAAACGCTATAGGGATTTTCAAAGCCAGTTGCCGGCATTTAACCTTGCAAATCTCTTTATTAGCTACAAGTTCAACCTACTTGGGAAGGTTGTAACAGCCGGACTTTCGGTGAATAACTTGTGGAATCAAGACTACCAGCTAATTGCAGGATACGCCATGCCACTTAGGAGTTATATGTTCACCATAAATATTGACTTTACCAGGTAAATTGATTCATTAACTTAAACCTTTAACCATGAAGAAATCAGTAAAATTAATGATGGCGATGCTTGTGCTTGCCTTTGCCTTTGCCTCTTGCGGGGGTGATGATGAAACTCAGTATGCTGAGTTTGAAAACGGTGCAATTATTCTGAACGAGGGAGCTTACGGTAACTCCAATGCTTCGATTACCTTCATTGGTTACGGTTCAGATATTGCCGATAACCAAATATTTTACCGCATAAATGGCCGTGAGCTGGGCGATGTGCTTCAGCATGCCGCTATCTATAATGGAAAGATTTACATGGTTTTGAACAACTCTGGCAAGGTGGAGGTGGCCAGCAGCGCTACATTCATTCAACTTCAAACAATTACTGGACTGGTAAACCCACGTTATGTGGCTGCAAAAGATGGAAAAATTTATGTTACCCAATGGGGTAGTTGGGGCGAGCAGGGCACTGTCGAGGTGTTCGATGCGAATAGCTATTCACATACTAATACTATCAAGGTTGGAACAGGCGCAGAGGGTTTACTTTGTACCGATGGGAAAATTTGGGTCGCCAATGGAGGAGGGTATGGCTTAGACTCCACGGTTATGGTGGTTGATGCTGCAACCGGCGCTGTTTCGGACACCGTAACTGTTGGCTACAATCCCAAAGAGTTGGTTGAGGATGCCAGCGGAAATATCTGGGTTATTTGTTCCGGTGCCGATATCTACGATGACAGCTGGGAAGTTGTAGGTCATTTGCCTTCCAAGCTGGTAATGATAGACCGTCAGAGCCGGCAAGTAGTTCATAGCCTGATTATTTCCAATACCAGCCACCCTGCTCATATCGATGTAAGTTCGGGAAAAGAAACCGTGTACTTTGGCGGAGGATTCGGGGTAAATGGAATTTTCTCTGTAAGCATTACTCAACCCGTGATTCCCCAAACACCGGTTATTGATGGTTTCTTTTATGGGTTCAACATTAGGCCCAGCAATGGTGATATCTACTGCATGGTTGCACCAAATTTTACCTCGGCGGGTGAGCTGAAAATATATAGCTCTGCTGGCGCTGCCCTAAAAAGTTATAGTGTAGGAATTGCACCCAGCACTGCCTTGTTCAACTAATGAAATATCAGGTATTATGCAAAAAAACCTGTCGAAAGTACATGAAACATAAGCGACAGGTTTTTTTAAGCATTACTGTGATTTAGGCCTTCTTAGGGGTGAAGGCACAACATGGGCATCCATAAATTCGCTGTCCAGCGGTCTAAGAATGGCATCATACACCAAGGTTGGTAGCTTAGCATCAAGCCAACTCTTCACCAGGTCTTTGTCAACAATCGCAGGCATTCGTTTTTTTGTGTTGTGGATTTGGCTCATCAGCTCATTTGCAGGTTGGGTGATGATGGTAAAGGTATCAATCAACTCCCCTGTTTCTACATTAGTCCATGAGTTCCATAGTCCGGCTATGGAGAATGTAGCATCAGCCCTTGGCTTAATTAACCAGGACACCTTTTTCCCGTTTACTTCTTGCCATTCGAAAAATCCGGTAACGGGTATAATGCACCTGTTAGACCTTGCAGCATAACGGAACGAAGGTTTTTCATGTATTGTTTCAATTCTAGCGTTATAGGTTTTACTTCTAATCAGGTTGGCTTGTTCTGGTGTGGTAACCCAGTGGGGAATTAATCCCCAAACCATAGGGACAATAAGGCTACTATCCCGATTGGCTATTACTGGAACCATTGGATTCTCAAAGGCTGAGGCAAAGTAAAATGGAGTATATCCATACGAAGCACTAAATTTCGCATGGTAGCTTTTCTCCAACGCCGACTTCTCAATATTTAGATTTATGGAAAAGCACATAGGCATTTTTTCAATCACCCAATTTTCTACCTTTAAAGCAAAAGTAAACGAAT
>DCDD01000171.1 GCA_002316235.1 Bacteroidales bacterium UBA1064 | reverse complement strand
ACCACCACTGCAATTACTGAAATAACGGGTAGCTCTGCTACCAGTGGTGGAAACGTTATCGATGCTGGTGGTGCTGATGTTACGGCCCGCGGCATTTGCTTTGCCACTCACGAAAGCCCAACTATTAAAGATAGCATAACTAAAAATGGAGATGGTTTAGGAGAGTTCACCAGCGGGTTGACCAACCTGATTGGCAACACGACCTACTACGTGAGGGCTTATGCTACCAATAGTGCAGGAACAGGCTATGGCCATCAGATTTCATTCACAACGCCTGTTGATATACCCCGCGTGATAACCGAATCAGTATCAGAAATAACTAAAACCACTGCGGTAACAGGCGGTAATGTAACCTACGATTGCGGCGCTGAGGTAACCGAAAAGGGTATTGTTCTGAGCACATCACCAAATCCCACCACTGCTGATACCAAATTTACTGCCGATCCCCCAACCGGTACAGGTGAATTTGTCATCAACCTTGAAGGGTTAACACAATTCACCACCTACCATGTTAGGGCTTACGCCATCAATAGCAAGGGTACGGCCTACGGCGAGGATATCCAGTTCATAACATTGCCCGACATAACCAAGTTCTGGGTTGTTGGCGACTACAATGGTTGGGATAACAGCGATAACGCCAAGTACATCATTTCGACTACTTCAAGTGGCGGATTAGCTGAGGGCTATGTTTACCTCACCTCCGGTGGAATTAAACTCACCACCGACCACAGCTGGGATAATGCCCACACCTTTGGTGATGATGGCACCGGTGGCCTTACCAATCCTGGAAATAACATTCCCGTGCCCTCAGATGGCTACTACCGGATTAGGGCCAACCTGAATGATATGACCTACTCGCTGCTTCTCACCAGCTGGGGTATTATTGGTGATGCCACTCCGCTTGGTTGGGGCGATGAATCTCCACTTGAGTACAAAGCTGCCCTTGAACAGTGGATTGGAGCCTACCATCTCACTGCAGCAGCTTTCAAGTTCCGTGCCAACCATAGCTGGGATTACAACTATGGGCTAAACGCAGGCGATAATTTCCTGGATGCCGGCGGAGATAATATTCCAATAACTATGGAGGATGACTACGCCATAACACTCGACCTGAGCCACCCCAACGAGTACACCTTTAGTGCTAACAGGTGGGGAATTATTGGTGGTTCTGTTCCGCCATACGATTGGAGTGTGGATGTGAACTTGACCTGGGACGGGGTAAACAAGGTGTTCACCAAAACACTTGACCTAAAGGCCGGGGATTTTAAGTTCAGGGCAAATGATGGTTGGGATGTTAACTTTGGCGGCGACCTGTCAGCTCTTACGCAGGGCGGAGCCAATATTCCCATTGCGGAAGACGGAAACTACACCATAACGCTGGATCCTTGGAACAAGGTGGGAACTGTTACTAAAAACTAAACAGTTTCGATGAAGGGCTGCCCCTGGAAATGGGGCAGCCTTTTTTACTTTTTAAAGCAACAGCATTAAAAAAACTCACCTTGGAAATTTGTGAACACAAAATGCAGCTTTACCCCTGCTAAAAACATTTATGTATTTCAATAATATTCCATCCTGTAAGGTTTTCAACCTGTAAATAAAGCCACACTGCTATGGATATCAAGCTTAAAATTTGCATTTCGCTGCTGACTTTTATATTTTTTTGGCAAAATTCCGTTGCCCAGCCCATCACAGTTGTTCCAGCGCTACCCACCGCCTCGGATGCCGTTACCGTTACATTCGATGCTACAAAAGCAAGCAGAACCGACCTGGTAGGCTACAGCGGTGATGTTTATGTTCACACCGGTGTTGCGATTAACGGAAGAAAATGGCAGTATGTTATTGGTAGCTGGGACATCAACTCAACTCAACCAAAACTAACCCGCACGGGAACAAATACCTATACTCTTAGCATCTCACCCAGCATTCGTGAGTTCTACAGCGTTCCTGCCGATTCAGCAATAACCCAGATGTGCTTTGTGTTTCGCAGCGCCGATGGCTCAAAGCAGACCGAGGATATTTTTTATGATGTTTATGAACAGGGATTATCGGTTAGCATAACCTCACCCTTGCTTCTCACGCCTATTTACGAGCTAAACGACAACATTCAGGTTAATGTCTCCGCAAACAACGCCACCAGCTTAACCCTTTACATTGACAACCAGCAGGAAGCTTCCACCACCGAAAACACGCTAAGTTACACCTATACCGCAACAACCTACGGTAAACACTGGATTAAGGCTGTTGCCAGCAATAATGACCAATCGGTTGCTGATTCGGCTTACATTCTGGTTCGATCACCGCTGGTTACGGAGGAACTCCCAGCCGGTATGAAGCCGGGTGTTAATATTACCGGTGAGCAAACCGCCACTGTTGTGCTTTATGATCCGCAGGCATTGAAAAACTACGCCTACCTTATTGGTTCTTTTTCCGAATGGCTTCCCGATGAACAGTACTACATGAAGCGAACACCCGACGGAAAATACTTCTGGACTACCCTTACAAACCTCAGCCCCGATCAGGAGTATGCTTTTCAATTCCTTATAGACGGCTACCTGCGAATTGCCGATCCCTATACACACAAGACCCTTGACCCCAACGACCAGTACATCCCCTCCTCTACCTACCCTGGGCTGATGAGCTACCCCACCGATAAAACCTACGGAATTGCTTCGGTATTCAGCACAACTACAAACGGCTATACCTGGCAGACAGCAGATTTCACCCCACCTTCAAAGGAGAACCTAATAATTTACGAAATGCTGATCAGGGACTTTGTTTCCGATAGCTACATTCAAACGGCCATGGACTCACTCAGCTACCTGAAAAAGCTTGGGGTTAACGCCGTTGAGCTTATGCCCATCAGCGAGTTTGAGGGCAACGACAGCTGGGGATACAACCCATCATTCTACTTTGCCCCTGATAAGGCCTATGGCAAAGCAAACGACTACAAGGCCTTTATTGACGAAGCCCACCAGCAAGGCATGGCAGTAATTATGGATATTGTCCTAAACCACTCCTTTGGCCAATCACCGCTAGTGCAGCTGTACTCCAACTCCAATGGTGTTACACTTGGTGAACCTACAACCGACAACCCGTGGTACAACCAAACCTGCCCGCACCAACCCTACTGCTGGGGCTACGATTTTAACCATGAAAGCCCCGAAACACGAAAATTTGTTGACTCGGTCCTCACCTACTGGCTAACCGAGTATAGGGTTGACGGATTCCGATTTGATTTCTCAAAGGGTTTCACCAACACGCCCAACGCGGGCTCGGCATACGACCAGCCCCGAATTGACAACCTGAAGCGTATTGCCGACAAGATATGGACGATTAACCCCGATGCTTACGTTATCCTTGAACACTTTTGCGACAACTCCGAGGAGAATGTTTTGGCCGAGTACCGCAACGCTGAAGGGAAGGGAATGCTGGTGTGGGGTAATCTAAACTACAACTATGGTGAGGCAGCTATGGGTTGGCTCGATAATTCAAATTTCTCAGCAGTTGCCTATAAGCAGAGGGGGTGGAGCGTTCCCAACCTGGTTGGCTACATGGAAAGCCACGACGAGGAACGGTTGATGTATAAAAATTTAACCTTTGGCAACACATCCAATCCCAGCCACAACGTAAGAAATCTCCCTATTGCCCTTAAGCGTATGGAGCTCGCAGCAAACTTCTTTATCCCCATCCCTGGCCCCAAGATGATATGGCAATTCGGCGAGCTAGGCTACGATATCTCCATTGACTATAATGGTCGCTTAGGCCGTAAACCACTACACTGGGAGTACTACACCCAAACTGAGCGACGCAACCTTTTCAACATATACGCCAACCTCAACAGGCTAAAGCAGGAGTTTGACGTATTCACGACCAGTAGTTACGAGTACATGCTCTCCGGCTCTAAAAAATGGATTAAGCTGGATGGAACCGACATGGACGTGGTGGTAATGGGTAACTTTGATGTGAATGGGGTTAGCTTCTCCATTGATTTCCCAGCGACTGGTAAGTGGTATGAGTACTACACAGGCGACTCCATTGAACTCTCCACAACCAATGCCACATTTAGCATGGCACCCTCGGAATACAGGCTCTACACCTCCGTAAAGGTGAACCGCGATGACATATTTGTTGGTGTGGAAGAAAACCCGGATGAAACCTTGGAGAGGGTTCAATTGTGGCCTAATCCATCGAATGGAGAATTTCAACTCTCATTCACCCTACCAAAAGCGCTAGAAGTTCAGCTGGAGCTATACAACCTGATGGGTCAAAAGGTTTACCATGTACAACATCAGGGAATTCTGGGGGCCAATAGGTTGAAGGTTGATTTGCCGCCAGAAATTGTTACGGGTCTATACATATTCCGCATCAACAGCCAATTATATAACCAAACAGGAAAACTTTCAATCGTCAAATAGGATTCTTTTTCGGTTTAGGTTTACGAGGTGCATCAAACCCGTCCGTTGAGAAAAATTCGGACGGGTTTACTATTTTTGAGGTATGGTAAGCTGCAAGATAAAAACCGTTATTCTACTTGTTGGTATGATGCCCCTTGGCGCAAGAGTATTCGCTCAGCCCGACAGCACTTTCGACAGCAACGCAAGAAGAAGCGCTTTGGAAACATGCCTCATACTTGGGAAAATCATTCCCCATGACGATACCCTTAACCAGCTGGTAAATAGAAATATAAAAGCAACAGAGATACAGTATAGCTTTAAAAAGTCAGGAAGGGTAATCCCCTACCACCAGGGATTGTCGCTGGTTATTGCCGACCTTGGTAACCATGATCACCTGGGCTACGCCTTTGGCGTAATACCCAATGTTTCCATAACCACGAACACAAAAAATCGGGTGATGGTTAACCTTCGTTTGGGCCTGGGTGCTGCATGGGTAACAAAAAAGTTCAGCTTTGCATCGAATATTGAAAACGTTGCCATATCCACAAACCTTAACATTATGGCCAGCCTGAATGCCAACCTGCAAATCAGGATAACAGAAAAATCGAAAATTTATCTCGGACTAAATGCTCTTCACCTGTCAAATGGCGGGTTCAAAAAGCCAAACTACGGGTTGAACATGCTTGGGGCAAGCGGTGGTTTTAGCATAGCTTTCAGTAACAAGAGGGAGTGTAAAGTCCCGAAAAAAAGTTCTGATGATTTGCAAATAGAAACCTGGCCTCAAATTAAGCTTTATGTTGGCATGGGAGTAAAGGAAACAGGCGATGCCGGTGGACCTAAGTACTTTCCTGTTTCGCTACAAATAGCTGCAGCACATAGGGTAGCCAAATTTGTTGCCCTCGGTTTTGGGGTTGATATAGCGCACGATGGCTCATCGAAGTTTCAAATTGAACAATCGAATGAAGTTTACACCTCGCCCAACGATGCCTTTCAAGTGGGGGCAAGCATTTATGCGGAGCTGCCGCTTAACAGGTTTTCGGTTTTTGCCCGGCAGGGTTTCTACCTCTATAACGCCAACCCCGACCTTCCATTCGGCTACCAGAATATAGGATTTAGCTACAGGATTGGCCATAGAGTAGCCATTTTTATATCGCTTAAAAGCCATCTTAACAATGCCGACCACATCTATGCCGGGTTAGCCTTAAGCATCTGAAAGGTATTTGCCCAACAGTGGACTATGCAGCAAGCTATTTTTTTTCGAATAACAAGGGGAATGCCAGATTTTCGGCAGTGCTGAGTATTGCTTTAACAGAACCAATCAGAATTTTTGCTTCAACCATGATTGGAACATGTCCAGGGTCGTCGCTGGCCCAAACCACCATATCCTCACCTCCTTTAAAAACCGTTCCCTCCACCAGCTTAACGCTGAATTTCACCGTATTATAAATTCTTCCATCGCGTAGCTCCAGCCTTTCCCTTCCCTGGTAACGAATATATAGCTCAAATACCTCGTTGTCAATAGCAATGGCAAAGGGTATTATGTCGCCCTTGCTATGGCTCGAAAAATCCAGCCCCCTGCAGTAGTGAATGGCGCTTAAAACATCAAAGGTGCATGTTTTAATGGGTTTAATATCAATCCTGAAGGGTCGTTCGGATGTCTGGGTCTCCATGTACAAGGAGCTGCCGGTATAGTTATAGATGTACTTGTTGAAAGCTTTATAGCCTCCCTCGTAGGTGTCGCGAATGAAGTAAAGGGGTCGAAAACCCTCCTTGGCCACAATGGATTCGAACCTGTCGCGAACCTTGAAAAAAAGGTCGTACTCCTTTAGGCTCCGCCCTTCGGCAAGAAAGTGATGTGCAGGCACATTATTATAGGAGGTATCGTTTGAGGTAAAAAGGATGTCGGCTGCTCTAAGCCATATAAACTTCCAGTTATAGTAAGCCTTGTAGGTGATGCGCTCGTTGGCGCTGAGATGTGGAATGTCCCTGGAGCATCTATCAACCTGGGCAAATGTGGGGTGGCATACAAAAAGTGCAAGCAATGCAAACACCACTGCACTGAAATAGCAGTTGATAGCCGCTGATTTCCTTGAAATTACTTTTGAGATGAATCGTTTTGCCAAGTCAACTACTACTTGTTGGAGTGTTAGCGTATGAATAATAATAATGGCAACTGGTAGCTGAACGCTGATTAGCCTTGGGCGCCTGCAGCCAAATAAATCCATGGAACTTCAGCTGCAAATTTTTTAAATCAACAGACAAAGGACAATCATTTACCCTATAACATCCACCAGGCTCCCATAATTCCAATGCAGGCCATACAATAAGTGCATGATCCTATCCTTTCTTGTATGACCTTATCATTGGAATTAAATATTTACCAAAGATCTACTTAAGTTGGGCTATTGCTGCTTAAGGTTATCGGGTAGAAAGTCGAAAAAGGTATCGCCTCTAAGCCCGAGCCTAAGGGTTTCGAGTGGTATTGACTCGTTGGGAGCAATATTTCCAAGGTTTACATTAGCGCCCAGAAGTTTAATAAACCATGCCTGCTGGCTTTTAATAGGGGCTTCCCAGATAACATTTTCAATTTTGAGGTGCCTGGTGATATCCTCAATAAGCTTCACGTTTGCCGAATGATCGGCATTATATATGCCCACATTTCCACTTTCTCGGGCCTCAGCTATTACCTTCCAGCTGCCGGCTTCAACCTCCCTTTTCATCATGGCTACCCACTCATCATCGGGAATGATTACATCGGCCTGCTTGGACCCCACCTCAGAAATCACGGTAAATTTCTCGGACAGCTTGGAAATGTAGTCGCACTTCACCTTATTATCCATCTTCATGGAGCCATCGGAAACCTCCACCAGGTCAAGACCCAGGTCGCTGACAAAGCGGACAAAGTCATTAAAGAGCCCCCTGATAATGAATACTTCAAAAAGAGTTCCTCCCAGGTAGGGACGAATGCCACCCTTCTGGTATAGCTTGATTTTTTGCTTCAGCTTATTGGTGATGAGCGAGGTACCAAATCCCAGCTTGACGAAATCGACAAATTCAGCGCTCGATTCAATAAAGCCCTCGGTTTCGGATAGGCTTAAGCCTTTGTCCATAACCATTGTTAATCCCACATTGCGCGGCTTGGCAGGCCGTTCCGGAATAAAGGGAAGATTGTAGTTCATAGTACTTTTTTTTTTATTAGGGTTTAGATTCGAAAAGTTCAAAATTAACTTTCCTTGCCTGGCATATTCAAACCAGCGGCCTCATTAACTAGTGGCATTTTCAACTTCCATTAATCAGCTATGGAACGCACATAGCTCTTATTATTTCTTTTACATCCACCTTGTGCTTTTCAATGCTATCCACCGCAGCAGTTAGTATCGCATCATTATTTAAAAAGTTAACCGGGTTCATCGTAGAGAGCTGACACCCTAAAGCAAGTTCACCTTTTGAATAAAATCATCATCGTTGACAATAGAAACCAAGCTAAAAAAATCCTCAATTGCAGAGGGGTCTAGACGCTTTGCATCGCCCAAAATGGTTAATGCCTCCTTTTGCCTATGCGAAAGGTAGAGAGCAGCGGCATTAATCACCTTAATGGTGGCATTTGAGCCAAACTTGCCACCCAGCTCGTCAACCAGCACCTCAACCTCCGAGAACTTTTCCTGGTATAGCAGCGCTTCGGCCAGTGCAAGATAGCCATCAGCCTCATCGGGATTGATTGTAATTGCCTCGCGGTATGCTTTTATTGCCTCATCAATTCTATTGAGCTCGTAGTAGAGTTTTCCCAGCCCAACCCAAAAGTCATACTGCTCGGAGTCCAAAGCGATAGCCTTCTGAATGAAGTCAAGGCTTAAATCGTACTTCTGGCGGTCGGCCATTACAACTCCAATTCCAAAGTACCCCTCGGCCAAATCGGGTTCAATTGATATGGCCTTGTTGTAGCAGCTTAAAGCCATATTAAGGTTGTTAACCCGTTCGTAGCACTCACCCAAAAGGGAGTAAACACCAGCATCATCGGGTTCCAGGGTGAGCAGCTCGGTAAAAACCTTTATCGCCCCATCGTATCGCTCTAGGGCCGAGAGTGTATTACCCTTATTATGGTATGCGGAAATGTAGGATGGATCAACCGCAATGCAGAAGTCGTAGCATTCTAAAGACTCATCGAACTTCCCCTGTTTAGCGTAAATTATGCCCATGTTGTACCAAACATTAGCTGAGAATGGGTATATATCAAGGTAGGCGTTGTAGTAGCTAATGCTTTTATCCAGCTCGTTATTGCGCTCGTAGCAGTAACCCAG
>DCDD01000146.1 GCA_002316235.1 Bacteroidales bacterium UBA1064 | reverse complement strand
ATAGTCGCTTGTTGCTCCTAATTACAGGGTTGTATGCAGACACCAATAAAGGTTTTGGTTGAAGCATTTTTTTTGAATGGAGCATACCGTTTCATGGGGTTTGGTATTGCTAATCAGAATAATTTTAATTTTCTTGCATCTGTTTACAGGCAACCCCTAAGAAGTAGCTTATTGAGATTAGAATGAAGCCAAAGCCAGCAACCACTTTTCAACGGCGATTAAACTTATTTGATTCCACAGCAATAGTGGTGGGTAGCATGATTGGCTCTGGCATATTTCTGGTTAGCGCCGATATGGCCAGAAATCTGGGCTCGCCCGGGTGGTTGCTGGTTGCGTGGGCAATAACCGGAATTCTTACCGTTATAGCAGCACTCAGCTATGGTGAGTTGGCCGTGATGATGCCCCATGCCGGAGGACAATATGTTTACCTAAGAGAAGCCTACAATCCTCTAGCTGGTTTCCTATTTGGCTGGACGCTCTTTCTCGTAATACAAACCGGTTCCATTGCTGCAGTTTCAGTTGCGTTTAGCAAGTTTCTTGGGGTGATATTTCCGTGGTTTTCCGATAACAATGTTTTGCTGCAGGTTGGCAGCTTGAAAATCACTACAATCCACCTAATGTCTATTTTCATTATACTCTTCCTTACCTGGGTAAACACCAGGGGAATAAACATTGGAAAATATGTTCAGGATACATTCAGCTACACAAAAATTGCAGCATTGCTTCTATTTTTCATTGTTGGTTTTTTTATTGCCAGAAATGATGAAGCCGTAAGGCTCAACAGGGAGATATTCTGGCAAGGGCAGCAGCTGGTTGATGGTAAACCTGTTCCCCTTTCGGGCATTTCGCTTATTATTGCTTTAGGTATAGCCATGGTTGGATCGTTGTTTGCCGCCGACGCATGGAATAATGTAACCTTTGCCTCGGAGGAGATTAAGGACCCCAAACGAACCATCCCGTTAAGTATGGTGCTTGGCGTTGTTATTGTCATAGTGCTCTACATGCTGGTAAACTACATATACATTAAGGTTTTACCCGTTCGTGGATCGCCCGATGCCACAACGGTGATGGGACAGGGAATGCAGTACGCCTCGAACGACAGGGTAGGCACAGCAGCTATGTATGGAACATTTGGCGAATCTGCAGCCATCATTATGGCCATTCTCATCATGATTTCAACCTTTGGATGTGTTAACGGGATGATACTATCCGGGGCCCGCGTTTACTACGCCATGGCCAAGGATGGCCTGTTCTTTAAACAGGTAGGCATACTTAATTCTATGGGTGTACCTGGTGTCAGTCTGGCGCTTCAGTGTGCTTGGGCTTGTATTCTGTGCCTTTCGGGCACTTACAGCAACCTGCTGGATTATGTGATATTCTCAGTGCTGATTTTCTACGTGCTTTCCGTGGTGGGGGTTTTCATCTTAAGGGTAAAAAAACCTGACGTAGCTCGTCCTTATAAAACGTGGGGCTACCCAGTTACACCGGCAGTATATATTCTTGCCTGTACATTCATTATGGTAATTTTGCTTATCTATAAACCTGCCTACACATGGCCAGGCCTTATCATAGTTATTTTGGGAATCCCTGTTTACTACCTTTGGAAAAAGCCCAAATTTTCTAGAACTAAACGTACCTAAGCGGTTGCAATACAAGCCCATGTTGAAATTTCCGTAAAAGAAAATGCTACATGTTTAAAAATCAGCGCGTCTAGACAGCTGGCTGTGTGGCTAAAAAGTGTTCATGCTGTAACCTCCCTGTTCGAAAGTTAAAATCAACGGCATTTTTTATCCTAAGGCATTAATACAAGATTGAGAAAAATATGTAATTTTGTCAGGTGTTAGGGAAATGTCATGGAGCTACAAACCATAAAACAACGCTTTGGAATAATTGGGAATGCCCCTGGATTAAACAGGGCTATTGACATAGCCCGCCAGGTTGCTCCTACCGACCTGTCGGTGCTTATTACCGGTGAGAGCGGCACAGGGAAGGAAGTTTTTCCTCAGATAATACACCAGTTTAGCGCACGCAAGCATGGCAACTACATAGCCGTTAACTGTGGTGCTATTCCCGAGGGTACTATTGACTCCGAGCTGTTTGGGCACGAAAAGGGTTCGTTTACAGGGGCTACCGACAGCCGCCAGGGTTACTTTGAGGTGGCTAATGGGGGTACCATTTTTCTCGACGAGGTGGCAGAACTTCCCCACTCAACCCAGGTAAGGCTGTTAAGGGTTCTTGAAACTGGTGAGTTCATAAGGGTTGGCTCCTCTAAGGTGATAAAAACAAACGTAAGGGTGGTGGCCGCCACCAACGTCAACCTCTATGAAGCCATTCAGGAGGGTAAGTTCCGGGAGGATCTCTTCTACCGTCTCAACACCGTTCCCATATACATTCCCCCGCTTCGTGAACGAAAGGAGGATATTTACCTGCTCTTTAGAAAATTTGCCGTGGACTTCTCCGAAAAGTACCGTATGCCCCCCATCACCCTTGACGAAAACGCCCGCAAGCTGCTTACCGATTACTCCTGGCCGGGCAATGTTCGCCAGCTCAAAAACGTTACCGAGCAAATATCCATTATTGAACAAAGCCGGGTGATTACGGCGGATATCCTTCAGAAGTACATCCCCGATAACAACGTACCCCGACTTCCCACCCTTTACTCCAAAAAGGGTGCTACCGAAGAACCAAGCTTCTCCTCCGAAAGGGAGATTCTCTATAAGATTCTCTTTGATATGCGCAACGACGTGAACGAGCTTAAAAAGCTTGTCAACGTCATCATGCAGAGTGGCGTTACCGGTGCTGAATCTTCCTTTGCCGATTCAGCCGTGCTGCACAACAACTTTGGACCGGTGAACCCGATTATTACCTCGCCAGCACAACCCACCTTTGAACCCATGTCGTTTGTAAAGAGCAACAACGAAATTCAGGACACCGAGGAAATAATGGAGGAGTCGCTTTCGTTGGAGGAAAAGGAGGTGGAGCTTATCCGAAAAGCTCTGGATAAGCATAACGGTCGCCGAAGACAAGCTGCTTCCGAACTTGGAATCTCCGAGCGTACACTTTACCGTAAAATCAAGGAGTACAAACTCGACTAATATATGAAGCGAATCATCCGAATAGCTATTATTCTTCTTCCCCTGTTTGTCTTAATTCAGCCGGGGTGCAAGGTAAGCTACACCTTTACCGGTGCATCCATTTCTCCCGAGACCAAAACCTTCAGCGTTCAGCTTTTTCAAAACCTTGCCGGAATAGTCAACCCCACCCTTAGCAGCTACCTCACCGAGGAGCTCAAAAACCGCTTTATCACCCAAACCAGCCTGTCAATGGTTGACGATTTTGGCGATTTCGCCTTCTCCGGGCAGATTACCCAGTATAACGTTTCACCAATTTCAATCCAGGACAACGAGGTAGCAGCGCAAAACCGCCTCACAATTTCTGTCAGGGTCAAATTTGTTAACGCCAAGGACCCCAAGCTCAGCTTCGATAAAACCTTTTCGCAGTACGAAAACTTCGACAGCAACCAGAACTTTGTGCAGGTCGAAGCCGAACTGGTCCGGTTGATAGTCGAGAAGCTAGTGGATGATATTTTCAACGCAGCAGCAGCAAACTGGTAGCGCTATGGATAATGAAACCCTATACGGCATAATGGAGGCACGACTGAAGCCTACACCCGAAACCCTTAACCAGCTGAGGGAAACCATTGATGAGTTCCCCTACTTTCAAGGGTGCCGAGTACTTATTCTCAAAAGTCTTTCGCAACTGGGAAACGATGAGTTTGAGGCTCAACTTCGGCAAAATGCTGTTTTGCTCCCCTCACGACGCTATCTTTACTTTACTCTATATTCTTCAAAACCACTAGAAGAGACTGAAAAAATAGATGGCGGTAATGCTGAAGATAAAAAAATCTCCAAACCTACACCTAAAAGAGGACGTCCCCGTAAGGCTCCTACCGATGAAAGGAAACCCTCATTCATACTACTCGATGACGAAAAACAGCCAGCAATAACCATTCATGTTGAGGCAAGTAGTAATACCACCGACACCGAAATTCTGGAACTTGCTGAGGGCGAAGGTGAAGTAGATTCCCAGGCAAATGGAAGAGGCTTGAATGAGAGCGAAGACCTTATAGCTAAATTTATAAACAACCAGCCCACCATTTCTCGTTCTACAACCCCGGGTAATAAGGACACCGGTGAGAATGAGGATATTTCTATCAGCTCGGTGGAAGAACCGGAGGAGCTGGCCAGCGAATCGCTTGCCCAAATCTACCTCAGCCAGGGTTACCTTGAAAAGGCAATTAGGGTATTCGAAAAATTAAGTTTGAAATATCCGGAAAAAAGTAGTTACTTTGCCGACGAAATTCGGAAGATTAAGGAATCAACAAAATAAGTTAACATTAACAACTCCTACGATGTACACGCTATTCTCAGTGCTTATAATTATTGTTTCCATCCTGCTCATCCTGATAGTGCTGATTCAGAATCCTAAGGGAGGCGGTCTGGCTTCTAACTTTTCGGGGTCAAATCAGGTGATGGGGGTGAGGAAAACAGCCGATTTTCTCGAAAAATCAACTTGGACATTGGCGGTTGCCCTCATACTTTTTACACTTTTCGCCACTCTGGCTATGCCAAAGAAAAGCGCAGAAGAGCAGAAATCTGTTATCGAATCAAAGGTGAAAAATACTGCCGAGCCCAATGCCCTTCCCACCTTCCCGGTTAACCCAACCGAAGGAAATATGGGAAGTGATACTACCAAGTAGGCAGTAACCCTTACATGATACTTAAAAAAATGCCAGCATTCTTTGCTGGCATTTTTTATCCCTCAAGGCGTTAGCTTTCATGCCATGTTGGCAAATTCCTGGTTGTTGGTATAAATTGTCAAAGCTTTCCGGCGAAGCAGGGAGCTAAAAGCTCGAAAATTCTGCCAAAGGCTGGAAGTATTGATCAAATGTGGCAGAAGAACCATGAAAAAAAGTCAGTTTACCGGTTTGGCATGTATTATGATGCACACCCTCTCGTAAAAATCAAAATACTAACATTAAAATATAGTGCTATGTCAGAAGTAAAAATTAAACCGTTAGCCGATAGGGTGCTCGTTGAGCCCATGGAAGCAGAAGAAAAAACAGCAAGTGGAATTTACATTCCCGATACGGCAAAGGAGAAACCCCAGAAGGGAACAGTAATAGCCGTAGGTCCCGGTACAAAAGATGTTACCATGGAGGTAAAAAAAGGCGATGTAGTGCTATATGGCAAGTATGCCGGCACGGAAATCTCCGTTGATGGTAAGGATTACCTGATGATGAAACAATCCGACATTCTGGCTATTATTTAATCGGTTTCTACATTGTTAAACAACTAAATCAAGCATAACTATGTCAGCAAAAGTCTTAAATTTTGATATCGAAGCACGCGATAAGCTTAAAAGAGGCGTTGACCAGCTGGCCAATGCCGTAAAAGTAACCCTAGGACCTAAGGGACGCAACGTGGTAATGGAAAAGAAATTTGGCTCACAGCAGGTAACCAAGGATGGCGTTTCGGTTGCCAAGGAGATTGAGCTGGAAGACCCATTTGAAAATGTTGGTGCCCAGATGGTTAAGGAGGTGGCATCTAAAACCTCCGACACAGCCGGCGACGGAACAACAACTGCAACGGTTTTGGCCCAGGCTATTGTCAACGTAGGATTAAAAAATGTTACCGCTGGAGCCAATCCTATGGATTTGAAGCGTGGTATTGACAAGGCTGTTGCCAAGGTGATTGAGAATCTTAAAAAGCAATCTGTTGAGGTAGGCGACGACTACCTTAAAATTGAGCAGGTGGCCACTGTTTCGGCAAACAACGACACCGAAATTGGTAAGCTGATTGCCGAAGCCATGAAAAAGGTTAAAAAGGAAGGTGTAATCACCGTTGAGGAGGCTAAGGGTATCGAAACTACTGTTGAGGTGGTTGAGGGTATGCAGTTCGACAGGGGATACATTTCACCCTACTTCATTACCAACCCCGAGAAGATGGAAACGGTTCTGGAGAACCCCATGATTCTTATCACCGACCGTAAGATTTCGACCATGAAGGACCTGCTACCCGTTCTTGAACCGGTTGCTCAGGCAGGACGTGCAATGCTCATCATTGCTGAGGATATTGAAGGCGAAGCACTTGCAACACTGGTCGTAAATAAGCTTCGCGGTTCGCTCAAAATTGCTGCAGTAAAGGCACCCGGATTTGGCGATCGCCGTAAGGAGATGCTCGAGGATATTGCAATCCTAACCGGTGGTGTGGTGATTAGCGAGGAAAAAGGCCTACGGCTTGATGGCGCTAAGATGGACATGCTGGGAACCGCCGAAAAAATTACAATTGATAAGGACAACACAACTATTGTGAATGGCGGGGGCAAAAAGGACAACATCAACAAGCGTATTGCCCAAATTCGCACCCAGATTGAAAACACCACCTCCGACTACGATCGTGAGAAGCTTCAGGAGCGTCTTGCCAAGCTGGCAGGCGGGGTAGCCGTTCTCTACGTTGGCGCTGCCACCGAAACCGAAATGAAGGAGAAGAAGGATAGGGTTGACGATGCCCTAAGCGCTACTCGCGCAGCTGTTGAAGAGGGTATAGTACCCGGTGGAGGTGTTGCCTACATCAGGGCTATCGAAGCTCTTGAAAACATGAAGGGAAATAACGAAGATGAAACCACCGGTATCCAGATTATTAAAAGGGCTATCGAAGAACCCCTACGCCAGATAATGACCAATGCCGGTCTTGAAGGTTCGGTAATTGTTCAGAAGGTTAAGGAGGGTAAGGGCGACTATGGCTACAACGCTCAAACCAACAAGTTTGAAAACCTATTCCAAACCGGAGTTATCGACCCAACCAAGGTTACCCGTGTAGCTCTGGAAAATGCAGCTTCTATTGCCGGGCTAATTCTTACCACCGAGTGTGTTATCACCGAGAAGAAGGAAGATAAGCCTGTCCCAATGGGCAACCCCGGAATGGGCGGAATGGACATGATGTAACATTCAACCATGCATAGCCTACAAAACGGAGGATTGAATATCCTCCGTTTTTTTTCATCTACCTTACCTACCGGAAAAGTGTAACCCCTACGAGTTGGTGCTAGTTGTGGTTACTCACTTCTTTTCGCCGGCTATCCTCACCCTTCGCTGCAGCATTTCACCGTTGTCGTCAACAAGCGTGAGCGTATAAACTCCCGGGGAAGGCGAAACGGCTACTTCGTGCAAACCTGTAGTTTTTCCGATAAATCTATCGTTCAGATGCCAGTAGATAGTTGCCTTGGGGTTTCGGTGGGCAGCCTTCCAAATGCTTTGACCCTTAACGCCTTTTGCTTCTACCGGGATATAGATGTCTGCGCCGGAATAGGGGTAAATTAACGCCATTGATTGCAGCCTGTCGGGATTCTCCGTGCACCCCTTCCCAAATGGTGGTAAAATCCTATAGTCTGCATGTAGTTTGGAGTAGTACCACTCCTGGGCTGGCGGCAGAACAAACCAGCTAACCTCAACCATCTCCTCCTGGCTTGCGCAGCGTTGGGTTAGCCTATACCTATGAGTCTTATCAACCAGCACCTTTTGATGGTAGGGGCAAGGCAGCGTTTTTGTCCTAACAGCTGGAACATACTCGGTAACTGTATCGGTACAGGCTGGTGAGGCCTGGTGTCCGCTTTGCCTACAGGTTACTACAGGTTTTAAGTCGAACCATGGCGGAGAAAACCACACCGATGAAGGGAGCAGCGAAAAAATGTCAAACATTACAGGGGCAGCTGTGGCTACGCCAATAAGATTTGCTCTCCCCTCGCCATCGGCATTTCCCACCCACACTGCTACCGTGTAGCAAGTGGTTACTCCAATAGCCCAAGCATCACGAAACCCATAGCTGGTTCCTGTTTTCCATGCAATCTTTTGCGACGAAACAAAGTTTCGCCAGGTTCCATCCTCACCGGGGCGGCTAGCCTGCGTTAGTGCTTCAAGTGTAAGGTAGGCAGCACCGGAACCAATTCCGCTGCAGCTGAAGGGCTGTGCGGAGGATGTTGTGCTATCCAGAACATAGCGTAAGCTAATATTTCCTGCAGCAATCCCCTGTGCCTGCCGGGCAAGAGCAGCATATATGCCCGATAGCTCCCAAAGGCTAGCCTCAGCGCCCCCAAGTATGATGGAAAGACCATAGTGACCTGCAGGCTTGTTGATGCTGGTTATCCCCATCTGTTTAAGGCTGCTGTGAAATTTTTCAATTCCATACTGCTGCAAAAGGTTAACAGAAGGCACGTTTAGTGATCGGGAAATGATTTCGTTGGCTGGCACAACGCCTTCAAAGGTGTGGCTAAAATTTTGAGGCGCAAATCCTGCATAGGCTACGGGCATATCGTTAACCAGCTGGCGGGGGTAGAGTAATCCCTCACTAAGCATTAGCCCATAGAGAAAAGGCTTGAGGAGGCTTCCGTAGCTTCGTTTTGAACTAATCACATCAACCATCGGTGAGTTGGATAGATTGTTGGATTGAACATTGCCCATGTAGGCCATAACCTCACCCGTTTGGTTGTCCACTACCATGGCAGCCATATTTCGAATTCCATTTGCCAGGAGGTATCCATGATGGTTTTGCGCAACCCTCATGATGTTTTCCTGGAGTTCTCTATCAATGGTTGACCGTACGAGTTTACCCTTAAACCCGTTGTGGATGCAACGGGTAAGCAAGTGGGTTGCTTCATGGGGCAGCCCCCCGGTTAAGCTTGGGGAAGGTTCCAGCAGGGCAAGATGGTAGGTCTCATCGTCAATGTAGCCCCTTTTCAGGAGTTTACCCAGCAGCTTATTCCTCTTTTCAACAAGCAAGTGCTGGTTACGCCCGGGGAAAATCAACCCGGGGGCATTGGGTAGCACTGCCAGCGTAGCAGCTTCGGCCCAACTTAGATTTTGCGGGCTTACTCCAAAGTACCGCCAAGCTGCTGCATCGAGCCCAACCACATTTCCTCCAAAGGGTGCGTTGGATGAATACATGGCGAGTATTCGAGGTTTTGAATACGAAATTTCTGTTCGGACAGCCATCGCCATTTCAACAATCTTTTCACCTAAGGTTCTTGGTTTTCCTCGTCGCGACAAACGAACCAGCTGCATGGTTATGGTGCTGCCACCGCTTACTACTTTTCGGGCTTTTATATTTTGGAAGGCTGCACGAGCCATTGAGAAAGGGTTTACGCCAGGGTGAAACCGGAAGTAGGCATCCTCAAACTGGGTAATGCAAGTTGCAAACTTATTGGGAACCGTATCGGAGGCAGGAAACTGCCACATTCCTTCATCGGAAACAGTAGCCGAAAGCAGCTGCCCGTTACGGTCGAGTAGCACGGTTGAGGTTTCGCTCTTGAACCTTACAGGGGGAAGTAACAAGAAAACCAGCAGGCACGTTATACCAGTAAGCACCTGCCAAACACCCGTAGGATTCCTTCTAAAATTCATTGGCTTGCTACTCCACGGTTACCCACCCTCCTTTTTCACCGGCAGAAATGGCGTTATCATACATTGCCTCGCAGTGTGGACCCGGCATGTAGTACCTGCCGGAATAGGTGGCTGTTAGCCTTATGGTGAAACTCCTTCTTTCATTAGGCTTAAGGCTGAAGTAGGTGATAACCCGGTCGTCCCGAATATCCTGATAGTCAAAAGTTGACCCCGAAACATTTTCCGTCCCCTCGAAGCGGGTGTTTTGAATTTCCCATCCTGCAGGGAAAATTTGTGTAAGGGCAAGCTCCTTAAGTTCCCCACGGATACCGGGGTTCGAAACAGTTACCTCGCAGGTGAAATCCATTCCCTTTTTGAGGTTATAGGGATTCAGCTCATCACCTGAAGCTGAACGGTACCGAGCCATGATGTTGAGGTTGCTGCTGTACGATGTCTCATTGCCTGGTGCAGGTACTCCTTTTAGAACAACGCTGGCATATACGTTGTTTTTAGTCATATTTTGAATTTCAAGAGCGTTAGAACCATCGCGTATTTCCAACTGCTCGCGGACAACAGGCCTGCGACTTGAAATCACCCTGGAATTTTTGGCAAGAGTATAGGATAGATTTAGCTCGCCACCCTTTTCCTTGTCAATGGATAACCTGGAGAGGGCAAGTAATGCTACTGCAGTTTCCTGAGTGCTCATCCAGTCGTTTTGCGAGAGAGCCTTGCTAATCTCCAGGGCAATCGGATAAGCTTTTGAATCCAAACCCAGCAAAATTAAGGTTTCCAGAACTATTCCCCTGTCCCTAATGTCCGAGCCATAAGTGTAGCTTAGCTCCCTGTATGGGCTGAATTTAATGGGAACACTTCCTACTATGGCCAACGCTACATCCTTTTGGCCAATAAGGGCATAAGCGCCGGCCAGCCTCATTTTTGCAATAAGGCCAAGTTCCTGCTCCTTAAGCTTATTCATAGCGCCAACTTCGGGTTTTGCTGCGAGAGCAAGGGTGTACAACCGGTATGCCTGAACCAAATCGCTGTTAAACGGGTTGGTAGGCCGGGGAATGTAATTTCTTGCCGATTTTCCCTGGTAGCTGGTCCATCTCGATAGCATGCCCTCTGGAACATCATACCCTTTGCTCCGAGCCTCAAGAAGAAAATGGCCTACATAGCTGGTACTCCAGTCATCACCATAAACATAGGATGGCCAGTAGCGAAAGCTCCCATCGCTATTCTGAAACCCTGCCAGCTTTTTAATAGCCTCAGAAACGAATCGTGAGGTTTTCTTCTGCTGGTCGGCTGTCAGATCAACCAGTTGGCTAAGGTAAAGTTGGGGGAATACTGCTGAGGTTGTTTGCTCCACGCAGCCATGGGGATACTGGATAAGGTAGCCCAACCTTTTGTTTAGGTTTAGAGGTGGTGTAACCGATGCCTCGAGGTAAGCTTCATTTGTGCCTTTTATGCCAAAAGTGCTAAGCTGCAGACTTTTCTTGCCGTTTGGCGGTAGGAGGGTATCAATGCTTACAACTTGAATTGAAATGGGATTACGTACTTCAATGTCAACTACCTGGGTTGATTTTACCCCGTTGCCTTCGGCAAGCACTTCAACCCTTGCCGGACCGGTGCCTTCGGAAACTTGTAATGTGAAGAATGCTAACAGGTCGCCAGGTTTTGTAAATTCTAGGTTTTGCTCATTACCATTCAGAACTTTCAGGTTTGAAGAGGTCTTTACCCTAATCTTCACCTGCTTAATGGCGGGCGATGTGGTAAAGATGCTGATTGGCATGGTTACTGTTTCCTGAGGTCCCAGTACCCGGGGAAGGGTGGCCATTACCATCAGGTCATTTTTTACCGGACAACTTTTTTCAGCAAAACCATAGGCTCCATCGTTGGCTGCAACAACCATTATCCTTACGCTGCCAAAATAATTTCCCATGTTGAAGCTTATTTTTTCAGTTTTACCCTTTTCGAGCACAAAGGGGCCAAAGAATCGGACAACCGGTTTGAAGCGCTGGATTTTTTCTCCTTGGGTAGGATTTAGCTCCTCGTCGCCACCTACAGAAATCAACCTTTCCATTGTGCTTCCGTAAGCACCTATGACTTCGTCGAACAAATCCCATGTTTTCACCCCTATGGCCTCCCGGGCGTAAAATACCGAGTGGGGATCGGGGGTTTTGAAGCGGTTGATGTCGAGCAACCCCTCGTCAACCATCGCAAGCGTAAAGTTCATTTTTTTCCCGCTCTTCTCCCTGATGAGAATTTCGACGGGTTTATCCGATTTTAACTCATCGGGCATAGTGATTACTGGTTGCAGCGTTGTTTCGGGGTCAGAAACGTTAATCCGGGTGATTCCATAGAGACGGATGGGCAAGTCGTTGGTCTTATTGGTATGTGGCTGTATCAGGGTAACATGGACGAACACATTTGGGGTCATCTCCGGTGTGGTTTGGATGTCAACCACGTTGGCCTGGCTTGAAGCATCAACCCAGAATGCTTTAACCACCTTGTACCCATTCTCAATGCTAACAAGAGCTCTCGAATTTTCGGCGCCAGGAATGGTAAGTTTGAAGCTTTCTTTAACTTTACAATCGGGCTTATCAACCGAGATAGCCAGAATACTGGCACCACCCGGACGATTAGCCTGAGATTTTCCTGAACTGTATGGCCAGTCGAAGTATACTATTGTTCCGCAGCTGTTCCCCGTTGTTTTATTGGTAACCTTAACGTAGTAGCGCCCCCATTCGGGATAATCAACCCTAAGCTTAACGGTAGCCTTGCCGTTGACTGTTCCAAATTTATGGCTCGATATAAGGTAGTCGTAGTTCCGGTTCACGTAGCCGGCCTCGCCTGTCTCGGGCTGTTCCCACCACCATCGCCACGTTAGCTTGTAGAGTTCCAGCTCCAGGTTCGGACAGCTTATCGGCTTGCCATCGTTGTTGATGGTAACTACCGAGAATTGCTGGTCGGTGTCGGTTTCGAGCCAGCTGGTTCCCATTTTAGGCTGTGGTGGCTTAACTCCCACAAGCTCGCTAAACGGGTAAAATGTTTTAGAAAACAGATCGATGCTGAAATCACCACCCGGTTCAAAAACTCTTCCCTTAAAAAGCACATTAATAGCGGCTGGGCGGCTATCGGGTATGTTTAGTGATCCATAGACTCTGGCGGTGCCATTATCGTCGAGTTGTCCATCCCACAAGGTTTGTGTTTGCGTTGGAAAATCAATTCCCGGATCGTCAAATGAGTAGCTGCTGAATTCGGGAAACGAAGCATTTGCCTTGCTTACAGTTAACTCGTATTTAGCTTTTAGATTTGCCGCAGCTGCGCCATGCAGCCATTTGGCGTTAAGGGTAGCGTTGACCATGCCCGACGGGGGTATGTTGTTGCCCTGAAGTTCAAGGTTTATTTTAAGCCGGTTTGGTTTTATACTTTCAACCTTTAAGGTTTTTTGAAAAATGGCTCCGCCCACCCTAACTGTTGCGCTCCATGGTCCGGTAGGAGCTTGAGGATCGGTTACTGTTGGAAAGTAGAAAATCCCTGCATCGTTGTTGGGCTGAACAGCTCTTTTGACCAGCAAACCCTTCGGATCGTGCAGCTCAAGTACTACCGGGTGGTTCGGCGGAAGTGTTTTTCCCTTGTCCTCAAGAATAAAGCAGAGATGAAGGGTATCGCCGGGGCGCCATACACCCCTTTCACCGTATATCATTCCCTTTAAGCCATGTTGAACCTCATTCCCGCTAACGTCGAAGTTGCTTAGCGGGTTCGATGTCCCGTTATCTACACGCAAGTATCCTTTTTGCTTGCCATCACTTGCGGTTACCAAAAATGGCCTTCGTGTTGTTTTAAACTCAAAAAATCCGTCGTTGTTGGTGTTACCATCGGCTATGGTTTGGTTCTGGTAGTCGGAAATTCTTACGTTGGCGTTAGACAACGGTTTTGCTGAAGGCAAGTCGGTAACAGCAACCAGCATTCCACCGTCATTACCTAGCTTTGCAATAATACCGATATCTGATGATATTATTATCTGGTTAATCATTCTCGATTCTGAGTAGTAGGCCGAGTTGCAGGGGTTGTCTCTCTCTCTCCAGTTATAATCATCGTCGTAGTAATAGTAGTAGTCGTCGTAGTAACCGGGTCCATCGTAACCCCGTGCAACTTCTTCATCGCCGGGGCTAAAAGGAGATGTAGGAGTGGTTTGGTCGGAGTCATCCCCGCAGGAAGAAAGAAGTTGCTTTTTATTGAATGTAATGCTAATTTGGTAAATTGCGCCCCTGTCGGCTTTGAAAAGTTGTGCGAGATCCAGCGTGTACCTGGTCCATTTATTCGGAACAATTGGGCCAAACTGGTTCAACCCGATGACCTTGTTGAGCACAGGGTAACCCACACGCCTTAGCTCGTTAGTCCCTCCCATGGTATTTACCTGAAGGTAGTAGGGCACATTGCTTTCGTATATCTTCACTATCTGAACGCTAACCGCTTTAAGGTTAACTGCTTCGAAAGAGAAAATCAGCCCCTGGGTTGTAGGCAGAATTGCTCCATGCCCCACAGTGCGAAGTGCAGGATTAACGTCCTCAAACAGTAGGTTTTGAGAAAACTCAGCATTAAGCCTTTTACCAATTGCATTTAGCACACCAGCACTAATGTTAAGATTTTTCTCGCCTTCAATAGTTTCGGGTGGGTAAACCCGGAGCATGTTTCGGTCAACTTCGTACCTCAGCCCCGAAATTCCTTCAAGCTCAACCAACCCCTCAAAGTTCTGGTTTCTGTCCAGTAGGTCGGAAAAAATAATGGTGACGGATTGCTCCGGCGTTTGAATGGCTTTTGCGCTAATCACTTTAAAGCTACCCAAGGGTGGCACCTCAAGGATTTCATACCCCTTTGAGTTTCCTCCTATTGCCGAGGTGTTCCATGATATCCTTACCTCTCCTTTTTTTACGGTTCGTTCAATTCCCTCCAGACGCAAATGGTAGGTGTTGACGACTTCGGTGGAATCAAGTTTTGTAGCAATACTCATTCCGTTGACGCTTGCCTTTATGCACTCGTTCAGTTTCTCGGACTCTGCAACATCAGCTGTTTGAACCGTGCCATCGAGCTCATAGCTGTTTGGATTTTCTGCATCCCTAACAATCAAACCATTCAGCTCAATGCTAACAGATTGTGGAATTACCCTGAAGCTAAAGCGAAACGTTTTAAGCTTTGGTTCTACACCTTTAAAAAGCTTGCTTAATGCCAGGGATGAGGAGTAAACTTTGCCCGAACGCATTACCTCTGTCGGTCTATACTCTAGAGTTTGGTCATCAACCCAGTAGGCTTTACCCTTTACTGATGGTGAAAAGCTGAAATAGCCTTCGTGTACCTCGTCGCCATTGAAAGTAAACTTGCTGCTTGGCTTTGTAAGCTTAATTGTGATGGCGGAGTGTGCCGAAATCATTCCCGAGGTATATGCTGAAATGTACTCTCCAAATAGCGGATCAGTCGAATTTTCAACATCCTGTTTGCCCTTACATCCAACCTGAAGGATGATTATGGCTATAACCCCAACAGTTAAAAGCCATTTGATTGATTTACTGTTCATGCTTGAAGGATGATTTATACTACTACCCAAAATTACTCAAGATTTTGAGTTTACCGCATTAATATTGAAATGCCCACAAATATTGGTAACACACAAACATCCATCTACTTTCTTAAGGTAAAGGAACTTTAAAAACAATGCGCTTTTAGAACCCGAATACCGCAAGGTTATGGGTCGTACATCTGTATTTAAGCATTTTATATGTAGTTCAATCGGTTGGGAGGCGAGCGGCATTTGAAGGTTTACGACGGGTGATGAATGGGGCAGACCAAGCATAAGATTTTTCGAAATTATCGAGCTATATTTGAGCAGTAAAGAAATAGGTTTAATAGCTCGCCTGGAGCTGGTTCAATATTTAAAGGGAAAATAGTAATATGCTGAAGTCCAGAATAATACGTCTTCTATCGTTAGCAGTTCTTATGGGGTTGGTTTATTTTCTATTTAACACCGTAAGGGCAACCTATACACCCAACTTATCGGTGGCTCCAGATTCTCTTGTGTTTACACGTGGATGCGTAGAGCCCGATTCTTCCTGTTTTAGGATACTCCTTAAGTTTCCGGTTGTTCAGGGGAAAAGGGCAGCCCGAATTCAAAAGATGATAGCCTACGACTACCTGAAACTTTTATCGGACAGCACAAAGGTAAAGGGAGTTAACCAGTTTAAGGAAGTTCTTACCCGGTTAACCGAAAGCTATGATAGTGCTTATGTTGATTACCTATCGTTATTTCCTGGCAGCAATGGCATTTTGTGGTATTTAAATGCCGATTACGACGTCCTGTTGAATGATGGAAAAGTGTTGACCATCCAGTACCGCTACGAAGATTACCTTGGGGGAGCACATGGAATGTATGGCTATCATTACCAAAACATAGACCTGCGTAAGTCCAGACCGCTCAGCCTTAATGATATTGTAAGCAACACCAAGCAATTTTCCGAATTGGCCGAAAAACTCTTTAAGGGTAGGGTAGGGGTTGATCATTTGAATGGCTACTGGTTTGAAGGAGGAAAATTCAGCCTACCCAGGGAGTTTGGACTTAGCGAAAATGGAATAGTGCTTCACTACAACGTGTATGAAATAGCCAGCTTTGCCGATGGGGATTTGGTCTTTGAAATTCCATACTCCAGCATGGGGGGGATGCTTTCAAAACGATTCAGGTACCTAGCCGAAGAAGGTAAATAAAAAACGCCTCGATTGTGGGAGGCGCAAAGTGCAGTTCATGGAAAATTAAGCCTTTCTTACTGCAGGGCATTTACATGCTTTTGTATGGAACTCTTAAGATTTGCAGCTTTATTCCTATGAATAATATGCTTTTTGGCAAGTTTGTCGAGCATTGATGAAACCTTGGGAAGCATCTCTATTGCTTCTGCCTTGTTAGTGGTGTTACGTAAAGCTTTCAGGGCGTTACGTGTAGTTTTGGCATAGTAGCGGTTGTGAAGCCTTCGGGTTTCGGTTTCCCTGATTCGTTTTTCTGCTGATTTGTGATTTGCCATATCCGTTTATAAATAGGTTCGTTATTTGTAGCCCGTAGCGGAATCGAACCGCTGTTACCAGGATGAAAACCTGACGTCCTAACCCCTAGACGAACGGGCCTTACTCTAAGTAGCGTATTACCTACCAAGGCGGGTGCAAAGGTAAGTGAATTTTTATTTTCTACAAATAAATGGGAAAAAATTTATGCTGTTTTTACTTAAAAGCATAGCGAACCGAAAGGCCTGCATTAAACCAAATACCGGGCGATTCTATGAGGTTCAGGATAGGCAGAATATCCAAGCTGATGCAAATGGGAGCATCGGGGAAAGTAAACTCCAATCCAATTGCCCCATCAACGCCTAGAAACACATCATCGCCCCTGTCGTTGGCAAATGGATTATTCTTGTTGGCATCAGCCGTGGCAAAGTGAGCGCCAAACCCGTAGTACCAGTTGAGTCCTGGAGCACTGGGAATCCGGTTATGTAATTCGTAAAGGCCGGTAATCCCAATTCCACCCCAGCCAAACGAAAGGATGCCGTCAACAGCTGTTTTACTGCCAAAAAAATGTTTAACCGTGATACCCGAAGGGTATCCGCCTCGTAATCCCAAACCGGTTTTGTAGTCCTGCGCTCTTGCGGTTGTTACCCCCATTATAAGCGCTAGCGATACCACTATTACTCTTGCTATCTTCATGTGCTTTTATTTTGGTTAGTTAATTAGTTAATATGTGTTGTAAAAGTAGGAACAATATCCTATAACAGGATATCTTTAACAAAGTTTAAATCATCGTGCTATTTGTAAAGCCAACTCGTTAAGGTTTAAACCCGAAAAGTTCCCCGAAGTCATCAGCAACAGGTTGGCATTTTCCCAATTCATGCCGTTAAGTTTTTCAACCATTTCGCTTGCCGAAATGCACACATCTGGTATAGGCTGTCCAAAAGCATCCCGCACCTCGTTAATGTTTAATGGAGGTAAATTTTTGTGTTCCACTGTAACCGGGTCAAAGTAAACTATCGGCACCGCAACACCTGAGAAAACATTACGGTACTGGCTCATAAAATTTTTGTTCAAGCTGCTAAAGGTGTGCAGCTCCAGGCAGGCAACCAGCTTACGATTGGGGTATTCCTCCAGAACAGCGCCAATAGTGGCGGCAACTTTTGATGGCGAGTGGGCAAAATCGAGAAAAACGGTGGAGTTTGCTCCTTCGGCTAGCCGTTGCAGTCTTTTTGCAGCTCCCTTGAAGGTGGAGATTGCCCGGTAAAAATTCGATTCGCTAACTCCAAGTTTTAAGCATACAGCCTTAGCAGCGCTAATGTTCTGCATGTTATGGCGACCAAAAATTTTTAAGGGGTAGCATGCCTGCTCGGTAACCAGCTGGCAGCCAACGTTGGGCTCGATTCGGTAAGGATGTGTTGTGTACGGAATCAACTCCAGGTCTGAACGTTTTGTGGAGTTTACTACCCCTGCTACCTCATCATCCTCGCTACAGTAAACTAGCGTTCCGTTTGGCTCAATACAGCTGATGAAACCCACAAATTGATCACGGTAATTTTCAATGGTAGGGAAGACGTTAAAATGGTCCCATGCAATACCCGAAATAACTGCAATGGTTGGCTTGTAAAGATGGAATTTCGGGCGTGGGTCCACAGGTGAGGTCAAATATTCATCGCCCTCAAATACTGCCAGGTTGGTTTGGTTGTTAAGTCCAACCATATTATCAAATCCCTCCAGCTGGGCTCCCACCATATAATCGAAATCAAAGCCAGCCTGCTGCAACACATGCATTACCATCGAGGTGATGGTGGTTTTTCCATGGCTGCCACCAATAACTACCCTGGTTTTTCCCCTGGTTTGCTCATAGAGGTACTCCGGATAGGAGTATATTTTCAAACCAAGCACTCGGGCTTTTTGCAACTCAGGATTTTCTGAACTGGCGTGCATGCCCAGCACGACGGCATCAATATCGGGCGTTAACCTTTCCGGATACCAGCCAATCTCTGACGGGAGTAGCCCATGCTGTTTTAACCTGGAGAGTGAAGGTTCGAAAAATTCATCATCCGAACCGGTAACCTCGTATCCCTTTTGTTTCAACGCAATTGCCAGGTTGTGCATGGCGCTTCCCCCAATGGCAATGAAGTGTACTCGCATGTTTTAAATGTGTGGTGGTTGATAGAGCCAAATGTAGAATTTATATTTTGAAAAGTAGTAATCTTAGGTTGGTGAGGGGCTGCTTTATGTAGGTGTAAGCTGATTCTGATAAATATTAAAGCCCCGCAAGTGCGAGGCTTTAACGTACCCGGGGCGGGAATTGAACCCGCACAGCCGCAATGGCTACAGGATTTTAAGTCCTGCGTG
>DCDD01000094.1 GCA_002316235.1 Bacteroidales bacterium UBA1064 | reverse complement strand
CTTGCCCGCCAGGCAATTGCCCGCGCTCTTATAGAGATTTTCGACGGAAACATAAAGGCAGTTTACGATAAAAGCAGCAGCACCCTTCCCCGACGCGAAAACTTACATCCCTCCGATGGATTTATTGAAGGGGAAGGCGACACTAAAGGAACGTTTATTGAGAATGGCCACCAATTCATCGTTTCGTTTGAGCAGGGGCAGAAAACCGGATTTTTTCTTGACCAGCGCGAAAATCGTCATCTGCTACAAAGTTACGCTAAGGGTTTGAGCGTTCTTAACACTTTTGCCTATACAGGAGGCTTCTCGGTTTACGCCTTGGCAGGTGGGGCTTCCGAGGTAACCGATGTTGAAAGTTCCGAAGCAGCTGTAAAGGCATTGCAGCAAAATATCAACCTCAACTTTAGCCCCACTACAAACCACAAAGTACTAATAGCCGATGTTTTTGATTACCTGCGAACAACAAGCGAATTCTTCGACATTATAGTTCTTGACCCTCCGGCCTTTGCCAAGCATAAGGATGCACTCAAAAATGCCCTGCAAGCCTACAAGCGCTTGAATCTGGCTGCCATCCGAAGGTTGAAACCTGGAGGTTTGCTATTTACTTTTTCCTGCTCGCAGGTGGTGGATAAAACCGATTTCAGGAATGCCGTATTCTCGGCCAGTGCCATTTCGGGCCGTGAGATATCCATTCTCCATCAACTCTCACAACCAGCAGATCATCCTATAAACATTTACCACCCTGAGAGTGAATACCTCAAGGGGCTGGTTCTTAAAGTGAAGTAGCTCCAACCTGATACAACATTTGCAAATCATTATACATTAAAATAGGTTTTTCAGAAAATTCCCAACTTTTATATTTTAGCACCACATTCTAACATCCGAATTGCCAGCCACACTTGAATTTGAAGTAATTTAACGCCTACCCGTTAGACCGTGTAAATTGTAATTTTTTAAAAGCTGATGCAGATTTTTTTATTAAATAGTGTAACTTTAACATTGCGTAAAAGTGTAAATCATAATGATTCTTTTAGCTAGCCCGACGTGAAGATTTCAACCATTTCTAAAAAGCATTCCCATACCAATCGCATTAATACCGCGGGTGTTATTGTATTAAAAAAAATACTACCACTTCTATTACTATTCCTGGTAGGTTTTTTAGCGTCATCAGCCTACGGAAAAAACTCCAACACCATTGTTCTCCAGCTAAAATGGAAGCATCAATTCCAGTTTGCCGGGTACTACGCAGCACTTGAAAAGGGATTTTACGAGAAGGCCGGATTGAATGTCGAGATAAGGGAACTTCCATCCAACACCTCGGCTATTGACGAGGTGTTGTCGGGCAGGGCAAATTACGGTGTTGCCTGCTCCGACTTGCTTGTCCAGTACATGAATGGCAAGCCTTTGGTTCTCCTCGCTCCAATTTTCCAAAGCAGCCCGTCGGTTTTGCTGGTTCTTGCCAGCAGCAATATTTACACCCCGGGCGACTTGGTTAACAAGACCATAGAGCTAAGCGCAAAGGGTGGCGGTACAACCGATATACTTGCCATGCTGGGTGTTGAGGGCATTAAGCCATCACAAATAAAAGCCGTCAGCGCTTCCTTCTCGCTCAACAGGCTTTTAAACGGCCAGGTTGATGCCACGGAGGCTTACCTGACAAACGAACCCTACTTCCTCGACAAGTTTGGCATACCCTACAGGGTTATTTCACCTAAAAAATATGGGATAGATTTTTATGCCGAATGCCTTTTCACCACCCAGGAAGAAGTTAAAAGAAATCCATCGAGGACGAATCGCTTCCTGGAAGCCAGCATTAAAGGATGGGAGTACGCCCTTCAAAATCCTGAGGAGATAGTTAAGCTCATACAGACCAAGTATAAATCAACCAAAACAACCGAGCACCTGCTGAATGAAGCTCAAAGGGTTAAGGAGTTCATTCAGCCAGATTTCATCAACATTGGCCACTCCAACATGGGAAGGTGGAAGCAAATGACCGAAGTGCTGCTTAGGGCTGGTCTGATTAGCAAAACACGTAGCCTGAACAACTTTGTGTATGAGCCTAAAAGTACCAGGGATACAATATCTGACCTACCCTGGATTGCTGGTATTTTTACAGCTGTCATTATCGGACTTTTGCTTTTTCATCGCTGGAGAATCAGAAAAAGAATCAACAAACACAACCTTATAACCCGCCAGCAAAGAGAGCAAATTGAGCAGCTTACTCATGAGGTAGATATGCTAAGAAAAGGCCTGGAAACCGTGTCGCTAAGAAATAATGAGCTTGAAGCCTTTAAGGATATGCTTTTGGCTAACCTATCGTTCGAAATCAGAACACCCCTGAACACCATCATTGGCTATAGCGAGCTGTTGAACGGGCCACACGTTAAACCACAACAAACCTTGCACTATACAAAGGAAATCAACAAGAGCGCCACCGTCCTGCAGCATCAAATTGACAACATTTTAGACCTTTCAAAACTAGAAACCCACCAGCTCAAGCTGGTGTACCAGCGCATCAACCTGCAGGATTTGTTTGGTACCCTCCACGCATTGCTGCTAAACGAACTTAGAATATTTGATAAGGATCATATTGCCATTCAAACCTTCATTGACGAAGAGATTGATTTTGACATCCTTTCGGATAGAAACCTCATTAGGAATATTTTCACAAAGCTGATAAACAACTCGGTTAAGTTCACACCCAAGGGGTATATTGAGCTGGGTTGCAAGAAAACAAACGACGCCATGCTTCATTTCTGGGTGCAGGATAGCGGACCAGGAATAAGTAACAGCCAACTTGAAACACTCTATGAACCATTTACTCAGACAAACGACTCGAATCCTTACGGAAGCCTCAGACTTGGCCTTCCGGTAGTAAAACGACTTATTGATTTTCTGAACGGTAGAATTTGGATAGAAACGACCGAGAATCTGGGAACAACCGTAAATTTTGAAATCCCCTACACCCCAATTGGTACCCGAAAAAGGGTAACAGCCAAAAACGGCAAGCACTTCCTCCTTCAGGAGCCGCCTCAGCTTAAGAATAAAACAATACTTATAGTCGAGGATATCCATTCCAACTACTTTCTGCTAGCCAAAATGCTTGAGGATACAGGATGCAGTATCATAAATGCCAAAAGGGGAAGCGAGGCAATTGAAATTTTCAGCACCAACCACAATGTTGATATGGTGCTAATGGACCTACGCCTTGCCGATATGGATGGAATTGAGGTAACCCGTGCAATCCGGCAAATTGATACAAAAGTCATAATAGTTGCGCAAACAGCCTACAGCTCCGGGGTTAAAATAAACCTTAGCATTGAAGCCGGTTGCAACGATTTCATTACCAAACCGGTAAGTAGAGTTGACCTTTTCAACATTTTACGAAAATACCTTTCGCCCGAAGGGGCAACTTAACCATGTTGAACTGCTAACATTGAACTGGGTGGCGTGTACCCGGAAAAGGTGGACGGATTCAATTAGGTTGGGTGAAGCCCCTTGAACAAAACTACTCCAGCAGCATTAAGCCCTGAAAGGGCGGGATATTTTTGCAAGTCCGCAAAGGTTGTCCAGGTCATCGAATCCGTCAGTAGCCGGACAAGTTCCACCAGGAGTGGAGCAAGTTCAGTTGGTATCCGGGCAGGTTTCGTCCAGTCCGACCCAACTCAAACCTTTTAGCTTACTCCTTATCCCTTTACAACAAAGGTATTCGAGCCATTGGCATAATATCCAGAGGTGAAAATTCTCCTGCCAGATACTTATAGTAACCGGTAATGGCAATCATGGCGGCGTTATCGGTTGTATAGCGAAGCTGGGGTAGGTAAACCTGCCAGCCGTGTTTATCACCGAGTTCGGTCATGGCCTTTCGCAGGCCGGAGTTTGCCGATACACCTCCAGCTATGGCCACCTGCGTTACTCCAAATTTTTTGGCGGCAGCCTCCACCTTGGCCAGAAGAATCTCAATAATGGTATGTTGAAGCGATGCGCATAAATCGGCCTTGTTTTTTGCAATAAAATCAGGGTCGCCAGCAACCCTATCGCGCAGGGTATATAAAAACGACGTTTTAAGTCCACTGAAGCTGAAGTCAAGTCCTTTAATTATGGGACGGGCAAATCTAAAAGCATGAATGTTCCCCCCGGCAGCCAGCTTATCAACCACAGGCCCTCCCGGGTAGGGTAACCCCATCACCTTGGCACATTTGTCGAAAGCTTCGCCTGCAGCATCATCAATAGTTTGCCCAACAATCTCCATCTCAAGGGGCTTACGAACAATAATAAGCTGAGTATGCCCACCCGAAACCAGCAGGCATAGGAAAGGGAACGATGGGTGATCCTGAGCTTTGTCGTCGCTGATGAAGTGGGCAAGCACATGCCCCTGCAAATGGTTAACTGCAACAAGGGGAATTTGACGCGACAAGGCTACTCCCTTGGCAAACGAACTTCCAACCAGGAGCGAACCCATTAAGCCGGGACCCTGTGTAAAGGCAACTGCATTGATTTCGCCAATACCCACACCGGCTTTTTTTAGCGCTCCGTCAACTACTGGAATTATATTCGCCTGGTGAGCTCTCGAGGCAAGTTCCGGAACAACGCCTCCATACTCCCTATGCACCTCCTGGCTGCTTATTAGGTTGGAGAGCAAGAATCCATCGCGAATCACCGCTGCAGAGGTGTCATCGCATGACGATTCAATCCCCAGAATAGTTATGCTCATCGTTAATTTTTATTAAACCATCAAATTGATTGAAACATTCGGAATGGACAATTCCAAAAAACATTTCTAATTGCTTACTTTCGGAACGAAGTTTGAGAATTAAATTTAGGTTTACTATACCCATAAATATAGGCAAAGGTATCAAAAAAACAGCAAAAATATTGTTAAGGGTAGTCATTGTCCTGCTGGCCGTACCCTCATTAATCTGGTTAACCCCTCAGAACAGCCGGATCCAAACCTATCTGGTTGACCGGGTAACCGCCTCCCTTAAAGAGCGCTTAGGAATTGAGGTATCGGTAGGCAGGGTTGATTTTCGCCCATTTGCCAGCTTGCTTCTAAGGGATGTTTTTATTGCCGACCTAAAGGGCGACACACTCCTACATTCTGGCAGGATAGCCGTTACCCTGCTTGGCCTTAAACTGGCACCCAGCAACATCGAGCTGGGAAGGGCAAACTTCGATCAGACCACTTTCAACTTTGTTACCGATTCGTCGGGCGTTATGAACCTTAGCGGGTTAATTAGAAAGATAAAAGAAACCTTTCCCTCAAAAAAAGATTCATCGGATTTCAGGCTCAGCGCTAACAGTATTTCTATTAGCAACTCCAGGTTTATACTGAAAAAAACAGCTCCAAAAGCCAGAAATTCGGATTTCGGCATGAACTTTCAGGATATGAACTTCAGCAACTTCAACCTGAAGGTTGACAACCTATACATTCATCGTGATACCGTAGCACTTTCAATAAACAGCCTTAATTTTAGCGACCATTCCGGATTTAAGCTCGATAACCTCCGGGCTAATTTTAGCTTATGCAGGTCGAACATGAAATTTGACAAGTTGAGGTTGCAGGCACACGACTCCAACATAAGGCTCAACAGGCTGAATTTTGCTTTTTCCAGCTGGAAGGATTTTGGCAATTTTGTCCATAGCGTGGAGCTGGATGCACAATTTGCGGGAACATACCTTAAAACCAGCACCCTCTCCTACTTTGCACCCGTGTTTCGCAAGGTTGATTTAGCAGTTAGTGTTGATGGCCATGTAAAGGGTACAATTTCAGACTTACGCGGTAAGGGACTTGAGCTGAGGTATGGATCGCAAACATTACTCCGAACCAACTTTAACATAACCGGGCTCCCGGACATTAAACAAACCCTTATGGTTATTGATCTATATGAATTATCAACCAACCGTGAGGATTTAGCTGCAATTACCAACCCTTCTTCCGGCAAACCCCTGGTAAACCTTCCCCAGAATTTTGACATGCTCAGCACCCTAACCTATAAGGGTAACTTTACCGGCTATCTCAACAACTTTGTTGCCTACGGAAATCTAACCAGCGCCATAGGCAGTATTGCCGTTGACCTATCATTCGTACCTGATAAAAGCAACAACATAGACATCAACGGGAATCTCAGAACTACACAGCTGGATGTGGGAAAGTTTAGCAACAGCCCAATTCTTGGAAAAGCAACACTAAGCGCATCGCTCAACGGGACCATTGACAACCAGAGAAAAATTAACTTTTTCACCAACGCAACCATCAACTCCCTACAGGCAAACAGCTACACCTATAACGACATTGTAATATCGGGTAACCTTACAAACAAAACCTATTCCGGATCGGTTCGTCTCAACGATCCCAACTGCAAGCTCAACTTTATGGGGATTATTGACTTTTCCGACACGATTCCCGTATTCGACTTTTCAGCCTTTGTACCAAAGCTGGACCTGGTAAAGCTCAACCTCAACAAAAAGGATTCGGTTTCCCAAGCCTCATTCTTGCTTACCACCAAGTTCAGGGGCAGCAACCTCGACAACAGCAGCGGGGAAATTAAGGTTGTGAACTCGATGTACCGAAACCAACATGGGGAATTTAAACTAGACGATGTAACCATAAATGCCGACAATAAAGAGGACAGCAAGGTTATTACCCTTCAGTCGGACTTTGCTGAGGGAGAACTACGGAGTAAGTATAACTACTCAAAATTCTTTACCTACCTAAACAACCTCGTTCTGAAGTATATACCGGCAATGAAGCCGGAGAGTGAAACAGAATCCTCCACTGTAGCCTTTACAGGAGTTGAAAAACCTGAATACAACGACTACCTTGTTAAATTCAGGCTTAAAAAAACCGAAAAAATTACCAGCGTTCTCATGCCTCAGCTAAGCATTGCCGAAAACACCAGCATATTCGGTATTCTCAACCCCGACTTGCAAACCTTTTCTTTTAAAGTCAGGGTACCCCAGATGCGTTTTGGAAATACCGGCATAAAAGATTTAGCTGCTGAAGGGCAAACCAAGGACAGCCTATTTACGGCCAGCATCAATACACCGTTGATTACTATTGGTAGTTCAAAAATCGAGAATTTCAAGATCAGCTCGTACCTTAGCCATAACCTGCTGAATCTTGCCATAGGCTGGCAAAACACCCAGCAACCCGCCTCCCGCGGGCTAATTGAAGCCACTGCCGATTTTACAAGTTATAACAAGAATGGTCAGCTCACCAGCATTGCTTTTAACCCATCTACATTTGTGATAAACGACTCATTATGGAACCTGTCCCCCTCGACAGTAGTTATTGATACGGCCTCAGTAAAATTCAACAGCTTCTCCATTCGCAGCAGAAATCAGCATTTCAACATAGATGGTAAACTTTCAGCCAGTAACATGGATACCCTCAAGGTAAACCTCCTTAATATGGACATATCATACCTTAACCTTTACCTGCAGAATAGGGGGTACAACGTAAGCGGAACCATTAACGGGTTTGCCGAGATCAACAGTGCATACCAAAATCCAACGCTTTTTTCCAAACTAAGCATCAACAAGCTAATCCTAAACTCAAATCCCATTGGAAATGTAACCTTCTCCAGCACCTGGATTAATTCAGAAAAGCGCATGGCAGTTGAGCTAACCAACAATCATGAGGACACTCTAACCCTGAAGGCAACCGGAAACCTCTACACCGACGATGGAAGTATGGATTTTCTGGTAGATGTAAACCGTGTCAAGCTGGTTCACCTAGCCCCCTTGCTAAAGGGTAGTGTTTCAGACCTATCCGGAAATGTAAACGGGAAAATCAGGGTGAACGGGAAAACAAGCAAGCCAATGCTTAACGGAAACCTCTCATTTAGCAACGCCACGCTAACTGTTGATTTCTTAAAGTCAACCTTTACTATAAACGACAAAATTTCCGTTGACAACAGCAACCTATACTTCAGAAATTTCAAAATCACCGATCGGTTTAACCGGGTAGCAACCATAAACGGTGATATCAAGACAAATAGCTTTAAGGATATCAACTTTAACATCGGCATGGCTGCCGAGAATTTCCTCTGCATGAACACTACCGAGCACGACAACAGCCAGTTTTATGGAACAGTGTTTGGCACCGGACCAATCTTTATAACCGGTAAACCCGATAACCTAAACTTCAACATCAACCTAAAAACAGAGGGCAAAACAGCCATCTACCTCCCGATTTCAACGGAGAAAACTGTAAAGCAGAACAACTTCATTTCCTTTGTTAGCAGCAATCCCGACCAAATAGTTATAGACGAACCTGTAGCGACAAAAAAGTCAAAGGTAAACCTCAACCTGAACCTCGACCTGCTGGTAACCCCCGATGCAGAGGTGCAGATTATTATTGACAAGAAGCTCGGCGACATCATCAAGGCCAACGGTAGCGGAAATCTGAAAATGGAAATTAGCCCAGGAGAGGATGTTTTCAGGATGTTCGGAAACTTTGACATCGAAAAGGGGGACTACCTTTTTACCCTCCAAGGGGTAATCAACAAGAAATTTACCATAATGCCCGGCAGCAGCATAACGTGGAACGGAGGACCTCTAGATGCCACCATGAACATTGAAGCTGCGTACCGGGTAAAAACCTCGCTAAAGCAGCTACTGATGGACGAAAGGTACACCACCCGCGTACCGGTTGACTGTAAAATTTTTCTCACCCAGAAGCTCACTTCGCCCGTAATCAAGTTTGGAATTGAAGTTCCCAACGCCGATGCCGAAACAAAAGCCCTGGTTGATGGAGCGCTAAACACCGAGGAAAAGGTTAATACCCAGTTCCTGGGTCTGCTGGTAATCAACAGTTTTATAGCTGATCCCAACCAGGCCGGAATGATGACCCAGAGCTCAAGCTCCATGGGTACCATGGGCCTGTACAACACTGCCAGCGAGCTACTATCCAACCAGTTCAGCAACTGGATATCGCAATGGAGCAATTCGGTTGACATAGGTGTTAACTACAGACCCGGCATGGAAAGTGAGCTGAGCTCCAACCAGATGGAGGTGGCACTATCTACCCAGCTGCTCAACGATAGGGTATCCATCAACGGTAATGTAGATGTGGGTAGGCGAAGCACAAGCAGCCCAATTGCAGGTGATTTCAACATTGACGTTAAGCTAAACCAGTCGGGTAAACTGCGACTGAAAGCCTTTGCTCGTACAAACGACGACTTGCTTCCCACCAATCAACAGAATAGCTACACTACCGGGGTTGGAGTTCTCTACCGTGAAGATTTCAACAATATGAAGGATTTAAGGCGGCGAATACGCAACACCTTCAACTCCGAGGAGAGCTTCAGCCCCATTATTGTTCCAGAAAATAGCAGCCAGCCCGACAGTACAAAAGACAAAACAAGCTCCTACCCTTCTCCATTTGTCCAGTTCAGGTAGCACGCCCAACCCCATTATTTGTGGGTTATTAATTTAGCCTAAACAATACCCTGGTCATTTTAAACGTTTTTTTAGTAATTTTCGCAAAATTAAATTTCAAGCAATGACTACACTCACCACTATTCTTCTATCGGCAGCTCAGGCCCAAACGGGTATGGGACAAAGCGGCGAGGCTAAAATGAGATTTTTTGATATGGCCGTTAAGGGCGGTTGGATTATGATTCCCATTTTTATCCTCTCCATTATTGCCGTTTATATTTTTGTTGAACGCTACATGGCCATTCATAAAGCTTCTAAAATTGACGCCAACTTTATGAACAAGATAAGGGAGTACATTCATGAGGATAAAGTTGAAGCGGCACTAGCCCTTTGCCAATCGCAAAACACACCAGTTGCCCGAATGATTGAAAAAGGAATTCAACGCATAGGCAGGCCCTTATCGGATGTAAACTCGGCAATTGAAACTGCCGGTAACCTGGAGATTTCCAAACTTGAAGAGAGCATGCCATTGCTTGCCACCATTGCCGGTGGTGCCCCAATGCTAGGGTTTCTTGGCACAGTTATTGGTATGATTCGTGCGTTCTTCGACATGTCCATGGCGGGCAACAGTATCGAAATAGGCCTTTTATCTAACGGTATATACATTGCCATGGTTACCACCGTTGCCGGATTAATTGTAGGGATTCCTGCTTACTTCGGCTACCATTACCTGGTTGCACGGATCGAGAAGGTGGTTTACACCATGGAGGCAAATATTTCGGAGTTTATGGATCTGCTTAACGAACCTGTAGCATAAAACGTTACATCATGGCATTAAGACATCGTTCAAAATCCGATCCAGGCCTTAACATGTCGTCCATGACCGACATCGTGTTCCTGCTGCTGCTATTCTTCATGATCTCCTCTACCCTAGTACACCCCAACGCCCTGAGGCTGCTACTTCCACAAAGCAACAGCCAGATTTCCGACAAACCCGTTACCTCGGTTTCCATTACAGCCGACCGCAACTTTTACCTCGAAACTGTTCCGGTATCCATTGGCCAGCTGGAGTACCTTCTTCAGCAGAAAATGAAGGGAGAAAATGACCCTACCATAGCACTACATGTTGACAGGTCGGTTCCGATGGAAGATGTGGTTAAAGTGATGAATATTGCCAAGGATAATGGATACAAGCTGGTTTTAGCTACCCAACCAATAAAAAAGGAGCAGTAACAAATGACAATCACGGCCAATAAGGCAAAGGGAATAGCAGCAACCGTTCTGTTCCATATCCTTATGGTTCTCCTTTTAATTATGTTTGGCTTTAACATACCCTTCCCCCTACCAGCCGAAGAGGGGATTATTATTAACTTTGGCAACTCCGACGAAGGTATGGGAATGGAGGAACCAGCAATTGGCGAGCAGGCAATTTCAAACCCGGCGGGATACCCCACCATGCAGGAGGATGAAAGTCCCCTAACACAGGACTACGAGGAAGCCCCAGCCTTACCGGTTAAAAAGGAGGAGAGCAAAAAGAAAGTAGCTGAACCAACGGAAAAAACCAACCCCGCCAGTAGCACGGACAAAGTGGCTCCATCCACAACGGCAGCAACTCCCGAAGTCGAAAAGCCACGGGAGGCAAATGCCAAGGCGCTTTTCCCAGGACAAAAAATTAATGGCGGGCAAACCGGAGGAGAGGGAGTTACAGGCAAGCCGGGTAACCAGGGATCGCTTGAGGGTTCTGCCAGCTCAACCAACCGCACCGGCGGAGCAACCGGTGGAGGCGGTGACGGACAGAATGGAATTATCACCAACCTTAATGGGAGAAGTGCGCTGCTTCTTCCCAAACCCGATTACCCCAAGCAGAAGGAGGGTCGTGTAGTGGTGGAAGTAACTGTTGATAACCATGGAAATGTTACAAAAGCTATTGCTGGTATAAAGGGTTCAACCACTCTTGACACCGATCTACTAAAGGCTGCCGAGAAAGCGGCGTTGAGTGCCAAATTCGACGTATCGTCAAACGCCCCATCCTTCCAGGTTGGAACTATTACCTATATCTTTAGGCTAAACTAGCACAAAGGCTACCAGATTAACAGCTTGAGGCCAAAGGCCAGCACACAAATCAGCAACACCCACCGAATAAATGATGCACCATGTTTTAGCGCAACGCTGGTAGCAATCCAGGCACCAATCATGTTGCCAATGCCCATGATGATGCCCAGCTTAAAGTCAACCTGTCCGTTAATGATAAACACCACCAACGCCAAAATGGTGAATACCATAGTTATCAAAACCTTAAGAGCATTCGATCTAACTAAATCCATACCTGCACCCAGCACCAGCCCTGCCAAAAGGAAGAACCCAACGCCAGCCTGAATAAATCCTCCGTAGATTCCTATTACAAAAAAGACAATGAACCGAAACGGAGTAAAGCGAATACGACTATCGGGATTTTTAGGTTTAAGCCATTTTTCGGGTTCAAAAAGCAGAAGGAAGAACATGAATACTAGCAGAATGCCTATAATTCGGTTCATTAGAACCTCATTAAGGTCAACGGCAACCAGTGCGCCCAGCACAGCGCCCAGACCTGCCGGAATAGTCAGCCAAAGACCATCGGACCACTCAAAAACCTTTTTTTGCTTAAACCTACCAACCGCAACCATGCTCTGCATAAGAATTCCAATACGGTTGGTTCCGTTGGCTACATTTGCAGGTAAACCAATGAAAATCAATAAAGGTAAGGTAAGTAGCGAACCACTACCGGCAAGTGTGTTGATAAAACCTGCTGCAACTCCTGCCAGAACAACTAATAGGTATATCCACCACTCCATATCAAATAAACAAATCAAAAGTATCAGTAATGAGTAAAATCGGCCACCTCAACGGGAATGTGCTTTATTCTGCATGCGTTGGCAACCTTGTCCTTAATTTCAACCACCTTAGAGTAGGGCAGCCAGCCTAACTTAGCCACTTTTCGCCTACCGGTCTTCTTGTAAAAGGCAATGTAGGTGGGGCCCAACCTAACCTTCTCAATGGTTTCCCATAAAATTACCTGCGACAAGCTGGGAACCATGCCAAACTTGAACTTAATGGCAAATTCATCGGCATGGATGTAGAGCTTTACCCTGAACGAATACCATGCCCAGTAGAGGTAAACCAAGAAATAGGAAACCCAGATTAAGATTATGCCTACAAATCCCTTTTCTTGCCGATTAACAAAAATCAAAATGGTTAAAATAGCGAGAAGGGCTAAAATAATAGCCGCCACAATTAGCAACCTGAAAAATTTCGATTTCCTGTAGGGAAACTCGTTTAGCTTAATGTGGAACAATTCCATCTTTTTGTTAGCTAGGAGTGGTAGACATGTATTAGCCTGGTAAGCTAATCGCCGTTATAATAATGGAACCAAACCTGCAGGCTCGGTTCCACTTTTATACACCACGTGCATTAAATCCAGGTTCATACTAACAAGAGTGCAAAATACGTAAAACAAGCCTACCATGCATAAAGTGGAAAGTCCCTCATAAACTTGTTAACCTCCACCTTAACGGCAGTAATTGTTTTTTCATCATCAGCACTTGAGATAACCCTATCCATCAAATCGACAATATGGTTCATGTGCTGCTCCTTCAGCCCACGGGTAGTAATTGCAGGTGTACCGACCCTGATACCGGAAGTTTGGAATGGCGAACGGCTGTCGAAAGGCACCATATTCTTGTTAATGGTGATGTCGGCTCGAACAAGGGCATTCTCCACCTTTTTGCCAGTAATTTCGGGGAACTTAGTACGCAGGTCAATAAGCATGGAGTGGTTATCGGTGCCACCCGAAACCACCTTGTATCCCTTGTCCATAAAGGCATTGGCCATTGTCGCAGCATTAAGTTTAACCTGACGCTGGTATTCCTTGAACTCAGGTCTAAGGGCCTCACCGAAAGCTACAGCCTTAGCGGCAATAACATGTTCCAGCGGTCCACCCTGAATGCCGGGGAAAACGCTGGAGTTGAGTATTTGGGACATCATTTTCACCTCGCCTTTTGGCGTAGTAAGCCCCCATGGATTAGGAAAATCCTTACCCATCAGGATAATTCCGCCACGTGGGCCCCGAAGGGTTTTGTGGGTGGTTGAGGTAACAATGTGGGCGTAACGAAGGGGATTATCGAGCAATCCTGCGGCAATCAGGCCTGCAGGGTGAGCCATGTCTATCATGAGTAATGCTCCTACCGCATCGGCTATTGCCCTCATCCGCTTGTAGTCCCATTCACGGGAGTAGGCCGAAGCGCCTCCAACAATCAACCTTGGTTTTTGCTCAAGAGCCACCCGCTCCATCATATCGTAGTCAACGCGTCCGGTTTCCTCCTTTACACCATAGGAAACTGCTTTGTACCACATCCCCGAGAAATTTACCGGTGAACCATGCGACAGGTGGCCGCCATGCGAAAGGTCGAGGCCAAGAAAGGTGTCGCCCGGTTTCATAACCGCAACAAATACGGCCATGTTGGCCTGAGCACCCGAGTGGGGCTGAACATTAACGTACTCCGCCTCAAAAAGCTCCTTCAGCCGGTCGATGGCCAGCTGTTCTGATTGGTCAACCACCTCGCATCCACCGTAGTACCTTGCGCCCGGATAGCCCTCGGCATACTTGTTGGTCATCACTGAGCCCATGGCTTCTAGCACCTGAGGGCTTACAAAATTCTCGGAGGCAATTAACTCGATGCCATGCATCTGCCGTTGGCGCTCCTTTTCAATGAGGTCGAAAATTTTTGTATCGCGTACCATGCTGAATGATTTATTATTTTATGGCAAATGTAGTCTTTTATCGCTGTCGCTAATCAGCTTACCTGCATATTACTTAACATATTGTCCGAGTAAATCCAGCAGGTTATCCCGCCTGATAGGCTTGTAGATATGGGCATCAATTCCCGACTGCCGGCACTTCTCGTCTATCCCCTCAACCACATAGGCGGTTTGTGCAATTATGCACACATCGCCATGCTGCCGGTGGATAGCCGCTGCCAGCTCAAACCCATCCATGTCGGGTAGGCGCAAATCCAGCAGTATGGCATTTGGCTCTTGATGGGTGTCTAAATACTTTTTGGCTTCGTATGCCGAACGGACAAAGTCAACCTCGGCGTGGGTTGACTGTAGGAGCTCGCTCAAAAAAATGCGGCTAACCGTGTCATCCTCGATTATCAAAATCTTTTTCCCTTGAAGAAGTGGGGTTTTTGAATCGTGTGGTATCATCATTACAAAATTTTTAGGTTTCTCATTAATTCCCTTTCACAGCCGAACCCGCAAATATTGCCCGGTTGTTCATACGCGTTCATACAAGCTGCCCTACATGTTTGTTTCAAATCTCAACGTGTTGGCATTTAGCACAATAATCGCCGAAGAGTAAACCCTGAAACCCCCATCAAAAAGAAATCGCCAAAACAAAGCGTGTCAAAAACATAAAAAAGATAAATTACTACAAAAAATTGATTGGTTCAAACCTTTTAAACAACATTACACAATACATGTTTACTCATCGGAAACTTTCACCAGCATTTTGCGGTAAATGGAGAATATTTTTGATTTCGAAACAAACCCAATGTATCTTCCACCATCAGTAACCGGGAGATTCCATGCGCCGGTATCCTCGAATTTTTGCATCACCTTCTCCATCGGTTCATCAACATCAATGACGGCCGGGGCAAGAGTCATTATATCCTGTACATGAACAACGGTATAGGCCGAAGTATCGAACATTTTAGAGCGGATATCGTCAAGGGTAACAACCCCCACCAACTGGCCATCATCCTGCACAACAGGAAAGATGTTGCGCTTCGATTGGCCAACAATTTTAACCAGGTCGCCAAGGGTTTGATTGGCTTCAACAGGTGTAAAGTCTGTTTCGAGCACCTTGCGAACGCTCAGCATAGTGAGCACAGCCTTATCCTTATGATGAGTGATAAGCTCACCCCTTTTGGCAAGGTTTTTTGTGTAGATGGAGTAGGGCTCGAAGTAAAGAATGGTTAGAAACGAAATGGTAGAGGTGATGATTAGCGGGACAAAAAGAGCGTACCCGCCAGTAATCTCAGCAATCAGGAAGATGGCCGTTAGGGGTGCGTGCATCACCCCGGCCATGGCGCCAGCCATTCCAATCAGTGCAAAGTTACTTTCCGACACAACAGTTATACCAAGCTGGTTTAAGAGTTTAGCCACAAAAAAACCTGCCACCCCTCCTATAAAGAGTGTTGGGGCAAAAGTTCCCCCAACGCCACCAGCACCAGTAGTAACGGCTGTTGCCACACCTTTGGCTAAAATTAAAATGAGAAGCGCCACCAGCAGCAACCAAACGTTACTTTGAAATTCATAGAACGGGCTGCTATTGAATATGAACGATGAACGTCCATCGAGTAGAGCCTGCAGCACCTCGTAACCCTCGCCGTAAAGCGGAGGGAACAAAAAGGTAAAAGTACCCAAAATCATAGCCCCTAAAATCCAGCGCCGGTATATGCTGGTAATCCTTTCGAAGCGTTTCTCAATCCACATTACCACCCTGATGAAGTAGAGCGATATGAAACCGCAAAACACCCCCAGCAGCACGTAGTAGGGTATCTTCTGAAGCGCGAAGGGACGTACAACATCATAGGCTAAAACTACCTCCCGACCCAAAAAAAAGTAGGAAACCGTAGCAGCTGACACTGCCGAAATGAGCAGGGGAACTATAGAGGCAGTTGTTAAATCGAGCATGAGCACCTCTAGCGTGAATACTATTCCTGCAAGGGGCGCCTTAAAAATTGATGCAATTGCTCCAGCGGCGCCGCAGCCAATAAGCAAGATAATATTCTTGTAGTTTAACCTGAAAAAATTCCCAACGTTTGATCCTATGGCTGCCCCTGTGTAAACTATTGGGGCTTCGGCGCCAACCGACCCGCCAAAGGCAATAGTAGAGGTGCTGGCCACCATTGAGCTGTACATGTTATGAGGCTTTATTCGTCCGTTTTGCTTGGAGATTGAGTAAAGCACCTTTGAAACGCCATGCCCAATGTCGTCCTTCACCAAAAAACGCACGAAAACAATGGTTAGCAGGATACCTGTTGCCGGTAGAGCAAAAAATAAGAAGTTGGCTGAATCCTTAGGGAACGATTCCTGAACAAAAACATTAGCAACATGAAGCACATTTTTAAGAAGAACTGCGGCCAGCCCGCTTGAAACGCCAACCACTACGCTAAGAATCAGCATTATTCTTCTTTCCCCAAGCCTTCTGAATCCATGCCACGTCCTGCTAAATTGCCTTTTCAATCCTGAAGGTCTCATCTAAAAGATTTTTGAATAAACTATTTTGCTACCAATAGCAAATGTAGCCATTATTTTCAGCAATTGGTTCCCGGGCATGATGTTAACTGGATTAAGCCTGCAGGACCTGCCTGGCCGATTTCCTGGGGTTATAATCAAAAATAGTAAAGGATACAAGGAGGTGGGTTTCAGAACTCGTCCGCCTAACGGCGGATTCCTAATTTCGGAACTTGCTCGACTAC
>DCDD01000036.1 GCA_002316235.1 Bacteroidales bacterium UBA1064 | reverse complement strand
CAGCCGGATGAACCACACCCGGCTGGTAAGCTGCGAGGTTTAACAATATACTATTTTTTAGCGGGTTCTTCCTTAACAATGTCAAGGAGCTCAACTTCAAAAATAAGCGCCTGGTTGGGTCCAATAGGTCCACCGGGACGAACATTAACACCATAGGCCAAATCGGCAGGAACATAAAGCATAAACTTTGAACCCACCTTCATTTTCTGAAGGCCTATGCTCCAGCCTCTAATTACCTGGTTGAGGTTGAACTGGGCGGGTTCTCCCCTGTCGTATGACGAGTCAAACTGCTTTCCGTTAACAAGAGTGCCCTTGTAGTGAACTTTAACCACGGCATCGGCAGTAGGAATGGGGCCATTCCCCTCGGTAATAATTTTATACTGAAGTCCGGTGGAATCAACAACTACGCCCTCTTTTGTTTTGTTTTCATCTAGAAATTTGGTGCTTTCAGCCAGGTTTTTCTCGGCAATTTTCTGGTCAAGCTTCCTGAAGTACTCGTTAATGTATGCCATAGCTTGATTGTCGCTCATCTTGACATTGGCTGAGTCGCCACTGTAAATATCCTGAATGGCGCGTGCCACAGCTTGATAGTTGACGGTTTCGAGCTGACTTTGCTTTAAATTCTGCGCATACATCACACCAATAGCATAGCTAATACTATCGGTATCATTCTTCATGGCCACCTTTCCAATCTTACCATTTGTACTTTGGCACGAAACAACGGCTGGAAAAAGAATTGCCGCAGCAAGTAACTTGTTTAATTTCATCTGATTAATTTTATTTGATTAGTTGATATTCAGATTGACACAAAATTTATCTCATCAAGATATCTTCTAGCAAACTTTAACAACCGCCTCGGGTTCAACAGCAACGCTTCTCTTCCACTAATCCTAGAATTGCCTAAATACCCAAGTTTTTTTAAAATTACTCAACAATAATATTCCCTGCGAAGGTAATACATATTTAAACTGAATTAAAATTTTAGGGTAAAAATTTCTTGGTGCTGGTTTTTGAAACGAAAAATTGTAACATTTAACAATACTACGTGGCAGATTTACAAGCCCTGAGTATATGCCTTTTACCGGGAGGTCCGGGAATACGATGAACTGTAAAGCCCGATTGCCTCAGGGCCTCCTTCACGCTGCCCTTTGATGAAAAAGTAACCAGTATTCCACCTTCTAGCAAGGAGTTAAAGAGTTTAAGAAACTGTGGTTGAGTCCACATTTCGGGTTGGTCGTCGGGGGCAAACGCATCGAAGTATATCAGGTTGTACCGGTTTTGAGGTGCAGGCCATAAAATAAAGTCGGTGCAAATTTTAGTGATGGAGAACAGGGAGCTAATCTGAACCTCACAGCTCCAAGGCGCCCGGATTATTTTTCCCCAGAGGGTAGCTGCCTCGGTGCCAAGCATCTCGCCGTAGTTAAGGGTTTTTATAACCTCGTCTGTTACCGGATACTTTTCAATAGCCATGTAGCTGGTTTTGATGCCCGAATAGCTCGCTTCAGCTGCAGTGAGGGCAGCGTTAAGCCCGGTTCCAAACCCGACCTCGAGTATGGAAACATCACCTCGTACCCTAATAGCCTCCTTGTAACCTGCCTCAACAAAAATATGCTTCGATTCCGTAAGGGCGCCGTTAAGTGAATGGTAGTATGCGCCATGAAGTTCGGAGTAGATCGTGCTCGAGCCATCCGAAGTAATGGCTGAAATAAGCTTTGTCATGGATTTCAACACAATAGATGCTCAAAATTAGGGGAATTTTAAATATTGAGGTAAGTGCATATAAGGAGAAGTAACCAGTAGGAGCTGACCATCTGAATGGATAGTTTTCCTTACAATATATGCAACGTATTGTACGTGAAAATGTTACGAATAAATGTGGAGTAGATTTGCAGGTAACCGGCCAAAATCATAATTTTGGTTTTATTTATCGAAAATTATGGCAGCTCGCTTATGGAACGTAAAGTTCTACCTGTTGGGATTGGTTTTACTGAATAGTTGCTCCCTGGCACCCGCTCCACCCAAAGCTGAAGTGCATCCCTACCAAATGGTTACTTGTGGCGATACCCGTATTGATCCCTACTTCTGGTTGTGCTATCGCGATTCGCAAAAGGTGCTGGACTACCTGCTAGCTGAAAATGCCTACACGGAGGCCATGATGAAGTCCACCATGCCACTTCAGGAAAAGCTATTCAACGAGTTGAAATCGCGCAAAAAGGTAGAGGATGTTACAGTTCCTGCGTTTATGAACGGGTATTTTTACTACACGCGATTTGAGGAAGGGAAAGAGTACCCCATTAACTGCCGCAGAAAAGGTAACATGGATGCCCCCGAGGAGGTAATTCTCGACGAGAATGAAGTTGCTGCCGGTCAGCGGTACTGCCAGGTTGCCAGCTTGGATATTTCGCCCAACAACCAAATTCTTGCCTTCGGGGTTGATACCCTAGGCAAAAGATTGTTCACCATTTACTTTAAAAACTTGGAAACCGGCAAGTTGCTCCCAATCAAGATTGATAATACTACCGGAACAATTGCCTGGGCAAGCGATAGCCAAACGCTCTTTTACACGCAGAAAGACCAAACCCTCCGCCCGTCAAGGATTTATCGCCATAAAATTTCCAAAAATGCCAATCCAAAGGATGAGCTGGTTTACTATGAAGCCGATTCAACATTTAGCACTCATGTTGTTAACTCCAAATCGTTGGAATACATCTTTATATTCAGCAGCAGCGGTTCATGCTCCGAGTACCGCTACCTAAAGACCAGCACACCCGAAGGTAAATTTAAGGTATTTCAACCCCGTATGCCCGGTGTGGAATACACCGTAGAGCACTCGGGTAACTTTTTCTACATTATGACCAGCTGGAATGCCGAAAACAATAGGATTATGGAAACGCCTCTGACATCTACCCGAAAGGAAAGCTGGAGGGAACTTGTCCCGAACAGGAGTGATGTGCTGGTCATGAATGTGGACATCTTTAAGGATTTTCTTGTTGCTACAGAGCGAAAAGACGCTTTAATCCAGGTTAAGGTGATATCACTCAGGGATAAATCGCAGCACTACATCGATTTTGGCGAGGAGGTATATACTGCTTTACCATCGGTAAACTCCGAGTTTAACACTTCATCATTTGTTTACTTTTACACCTCGCTCACCACACCGGGAGTAACCTGCGAGTACAACATGCAAACCCATCAGAAAAAAATACTCAAGCAAAATGAGGTTCTTGGTGGCTATAACCCTGATAACTACGAAACAAAGCGTTTATGGGCAACCGCAGCCGATGGGGTTAACATTCCTATTTCGGTGGTTTACCGCAAGGGCATTAAGCTAGACGGAAAAAATCCGTTACTCATATACGGTTATGGGGCTTACGGCTACCCGGTAAATCCCACCTTCGATCCTAACCTGCTAAGCCTGCTCGATAGGGGCTTTGTGTATGCAATTGCACACGTCAGGGGAGGACAAGAGCTGGGTCGCAAATGGTATGAAGATGGCAGGAAGTTATGCAAAATGAACACATTTACCGACTTCATTGCCTGCACCGAATGCCTTGTTGAGCAGAAATACACCTCGCCTGATAGGATAGTAGCACAGGGCGCAAGCGCCGGAGGCCTCCTGATGGGGGTTATTGCCAACCTTCGTCCCGATTTATACAGGGCAATTGTAGCTGAAGTCCCCTTTGTTGACGTGCTTACCACCATGCTTAATCCTAACCTACCGCTCACAACTGGAGAATATGATGAATGGGGCAACCCAAACGATTCCATAGTTTACCACTATATAAAATCATACTCCCCTTACGATGGCGTTAGGCAGCAGGATTACCCTAGCATGCTTGTTCTAGCCAGCTACTATGATTCTCAAGTTCAGTATTTTGAACCCGCCAAGTGGGTAGCCAAGTTGAGAGCCAGCAAAACAGATAACAACCTCCTACTTCTAAAAACAGATATGGAATCGGGTCATGCGGGTAGTTCGGGCAGGTACAAAGCTCTAAAAGATGAAGCTTTTGTGTACGCATTTATACTTCACGCAGTAGGAATTGAGGACTAGAATCACTCTACAGTCGCTTCCAGCTAGTCAAGTTCAAAGTGTTTTTTTACAAGCTCCAGTAATTTTTCCCGGTTTATGGGTTTGGAAATGTAATCATTACATCCCACGCTAAGGGCTTTCTCCCTGTCGTTTGTCATGGCATAGGCCGTTTCGGCAATAATAACCACGTTGGAGCTTACCTCTCTAATTTTTTTGGTTGCTTCATAGCCATCCATTTCTGGCATTTTAATATCCATAAGTATTAGATCGGTATCGGGGTTACTAAGAAACATGCTCACAGCATCGGCACCATTCCTGGCCGATATTATTTCACCTGCAATATCCCTCAGCTGATTCTTAAGTAGTATTCCCGAGGGGACATCATCCTCGGCTATAAGAATTTTCAACTTTTTACTAAATGGTTGACTTACCGAATCGTTTTTATCCTGATTTAAAGCATTAGAATAAGATTGCTGCTGACGAGCAACAGGCCGAACTGGTATGGTAAAATGGAAAGTTGAACCTTTCCCTACTTCGCTTTCCACCCAAATACTCCCCCCAAGGAGCTCTACATACGATTTTGCAATGGCGAGCCCCAATCCAGCACCCTCGTACCTGCCAGAGTAGTTGGTGTTAGCCTGAACGAACCGCTCAAATATCTTTCCGATAGTCATAGGGGGAATTCCGATGCCTGTGTCACTCACGTAAAATTCCAGGTACTCCTCCTTTAATTTGCAACCAAACGCTACACTTCCGTTATCGCAATACTTTATGGCGTTTTTGACTAGGTTCGATAGAATTACCTGCAACTTTAACGGATCGGTAGTAACAGTGGCTTGCTCATCAGGTAGCTGGTATTCCAGAAAAAATTTTAGCCCCTTACTATCGGCGTCGGGCTTAAAAAAGTTCAACGCATACTGCAGCTGCTCGTTTACGTCGCATTGGCTTAGGTTCACCTGCACTTCACCCGACTCAATTTTAGAAATGTTGATAAGGTTGTTGATTATATCGAGCATTCGCTGACCGCTCTGCTCAATAACGTCAAGGTATTCCCTTACCTCCTCTTCCGAGAGTCTCGGGTTTTTTAGTAGCTGGGCAAAACCAAGTATTCCGTTCATCGGGGTTCGAATTTCGTGGCTCATGTTGGCCAGGAA
>DCDD01000136.1:2773-8499 GCA_002316235.1 Bacteroidales bacterium UBA1064 | reverse complement strand
TTCGGTTACCCATGGTAATACCGATTGGGCTGCTTCGGCCGGTACTACAGCAGAGAACTCCGAATGGGAAGTTCATCCGCAGGACTACATAGCTAACCTGGGAACACACTCAACAACCCTATCATCTGCTGCCGAGATACTCACCTTTACGCTACCCGAACAAACGGGTGCTGCAACCATTAACTCCACCAACGGAACTGTCAGCATCGAGGTGCTGTACGGCACCAATGCAACCGCCCTCACCCCAACCATCACGGTTTCCGCTGGGGCTAACATTGTTCCCGCCAGCGGCGTGGCTCAGAACTTCACCAGTCCTGTTACCTACACCGTAACCGCTCAGGATGGCACAACAACCAAGGTGTGGACGGTTACCGTTACCGTTGCCTCTACACCCAGCAACAAGGCCGATATACTCTCCTTCAACATCCCAAGTCAGATATCCTCGGTGATTGATGCCCAGGGGGCAACCGTTTCGGTGGTTATGCCTGCCGGTACTAATCTAACCAGCCTCACCCCAACCATCACGGTTTCGGCAGGGGCAACCATCAACCCGGCCAGCGGCGTGGCTCAGGACTTCACCAACCCGGTTACCTACACCGTAACCGCACAGGATGCCAGCACCAAGGCATGGACGGTTACCGTTACCGTGCAGCAGGTTGATGTTGTTACCATTCACGACATCCAGTTCTCCGAAGCTACCCCTGCCGATTCGCCCTACAAGGGACAGCAGGTAACCACCAAGGGGCTGGTTACGGGGATGAAGTTTAGCGCCACATACAACAACTACTCCTTCTTCATGCAGGACGGCGTTGGTGCATGGAACGGGGTTTACGTTTACGCCTGCACATTTGCAGTTGCCGTTGGCGATAGCGTTCAGCTTACCGCCACGGTGGATGAGTACAACACCCTCACCGAGCTGAAGAACGTTACCGCGCTAACGGTTATCAACTCAGGGAATCAGGCACCAGCTCCGGCCGAGGTCAGCGTTACCACAGCTGCCAGCGAGCCCTACGAGGGCGTGCTGGTTAAGGTAACCAATGCTGAATGCACTGCTGCCCCCGATTCCTATGGTGCATGGACGGTTAGCGACGGAACCACTCCAATTCTGGTTGACGACCTATACTTCGCATATACCCCTACCGTAGGCGAGCACTACAACGTAACGGGTATTGTTGACTACGCTTACAGCGCATGGAGGATGTACCCACGCGAGACTGCCGATGTAAGCCTTTGGAGCTATACTCCGGCCAATCCTTTTGCAACCTTCAGCGCTTACCCCAACCCCTTCACCGACGTGATAAGGTTCAGCGGTAGCGAGGTTAACCGGGTTACCATCTTCTCAGTAATTGGTCAGGTGGTTCTCGACCAGCAGGTTAACGGTGCCGAGTTGGTTGACACGCGCAACCTGGAAAAGGGAATTTACCTGGTAAGGTTTACCAACAACCAGGGGAAATCAACCACCCGTAAGCTGGTTAAGCAGTAACCAACCAAAATAACTACAAAACCCCCGTAACTTGGGGGTTTTGTTTTTTACATAAGTGAACTTCTATTTTATTCGTCAATATTTTTTATTCACTGGTCAAGGTATTTTAAACCTAAGTCAAATATATTTTAGTAACTTGCGTAATATTTCTTTATTGCAACAATATTAAAGCAGCATTGTTACTTAGGGTAATACAGGGGTATCCTAAAAATGAAAAAGAAAATAAATATAATTGTTGTTGGGCTGTTCTGCCTGATTATGCTGAACTCGTGCCACAACAACATACCGTGCCCTGTATATGCAGATGTGGATATTTGTGAAAAAACTGGTAACTGATTAATAACTAATAATATGCGAAGAAGAAAACTTATTAAATCGGGGATGTTGGTTGCCCTGCTCGCCATGGTACTCGTAGCTGGTTCGTGCAGCAAGAAAACGTGTCCTGCCTATAGCGATACAAACAAAGCACAGGTTATCAACAGGGCTTAAGTCCGATGGTTAGCCTGATTTAGGCATTAAATAATAATATCGTTTAAAAAAATATCCTCTCGAACGCTTTAGGGGTTACCTGAACACCTGAAGCGTTTAGTTATACACTTAATGTTAGTTGGGAAAACTTCTACAAGTCCAACCCGAAAACTGCTAGTTGAAGAAACGCCCAACCCTGTTAATAGCCGAAGGAAGGGCAAAAACCACCACCCGGTCGTAGGGTTTAATTTCGGAATCGCCCTTGGCAATAAACGCCGTGCTACCCCTAACAACCCCGCCAATAATGGCGTCCTTGGGAAAAGAAATTTCGCAAAGCTTCCCTTTAGTAACCGGAGAACCCGGCTTAACGATGAACTCCAGAACCTCGGCATCGGAACCGGTAAGGCATTTGATGGCGGACACGTCGGTGCTCATGGTGTAGCGGAATATGCGGCTGGCTGTAATCAGCTTTTTATTGATAACCGTGTCCACCCCAATGCTCTCGGCCAACCGTATATAGCTCATGTTTTCAATTTCGGCAATAGTCTTCTTCACCCCGAGGCTTTTTGCAATGGCGCACGAAAGGATGTTGGTTTCGGAGTTACCGGTAACCGCCACAAATGCATCCATGTACTGCATACCCTCCTCCATAAGCAGGTCGGTATCGCGTCCATCACCGTTAATCACCAGCGCATTCTTAAATTGCTCGGCCAGCTGCTGACTCTTTTCACGGTCCACCTCTATAATCTTAACATTCATGGAGTTTTCCAGCTCACCGGCCAGGTGAATGGCAATTCGGCTACCGCCAAGAATCATCAGGTTGTTGATGTCAATATTCTCCTTTCCGGTGTATTCAAGCATATCCTTAATGCCAGCCTGGTTGGCAATGACGTAAACCAAATCGTTCAGCTTAAACTGGTCGTTACCCCGGGGAATAATGGTTTCACCTTCGCGGGCAATGGCAACCGCCCTGTATTCTAAATTTTGAATGCTTCGGGTGGCCTGGAATAGGGTTTTATCCAAAACCGGGGAATCTTCTTCGAGGCGGAAAACCAGCAATGATAGCTTGCCACCCGAAAAATCGACAAATTCGGTGGAGCTGGTTTGACCCAACAGGGTAATTACCTCACGGGCGGCTAACCTCTCCGGGTAGATTAGGGAATCGATCCCCATGTTAAGGAATATCTCCTTATTGTTGGGCTGAAGATACTCGTAGCGGTCAATGCGGGCTATCACCTTTTTAGCCCCCAGGCGCTTAGCCAGCGTAGCGGAAACAATGTTGGTCTCCTCCGAATGGGCAACGGCAATAAACAAATCGGCTTTTTTCACGTTGGCCTCTTTGAGGATACTGATGGAGGCAGCCGAACCTTCGAGGGTTATTACATCGGAAACAGCGGTAACATGGCTGAGCATTTCAGGATCGGGATCAATCACCGTTACATCGTGATACTCCTTGGCCAGCATGGTAGCAAGATGCGTTCCTACCTCACCTGCCCCAACAATGATTATATTCATGACACCCTAAAAAGAGGTTTTAGTGCATATTTTACAGCTGCAAAGTAATACTAAAAACAGCAAACCCATTGCCAGGTTTTCAATAATTTTAGAGGGCAGCTGTATAGGCTCCGTCAACCGACAGGTTGTGGATGGCCGACCCCCTGCCGGTAAACCTGGTAAGCATCGCCGAAGCATGTTTAAACCTAACCGAGGCATCCACAACGGTAACTTCGGGTTTGATGAAATCGGAAAGGTTTCCACGGGCAAAGCGGTTAACCACCAGAACATCGGCATTGAGCGTTTGCCCAAATGTAGCATACCGGAGCGAATCGCTGTAGGGTAACGCAACCGTTCGACCATTATACTCCAGCACAGCCAATCCGTATTTTCGCTGGAGCGATATGCCGTTTTGTCGCAGTAGCTCCCAATCGGGGGAGCACAGGTTAATGTAGCCATAGCGCCCCGAGGGTTGCCGGGAGATATACCCTCCCAGGAAAAAATCGCTTTCCTCAACTAAATTCCGACCAACCGAATCGGTACCAATAAATATGGGCAGCCCGTTGTTCCGAATACATAGCATAGAGCTGCCAGGAAGATGGAAAACCACCAGCTCGTTCCGGATTACAGGTCTAAGCTGGGGAATATTCAGCATGAAGAAAAAAAGCATAAGTAAAAGTGCTGCACGCAGCTGCGATGAATGCTTCAGCACGATATACAGCGAGATGAACACCAACGCCGAGAGCAGAACAAGCATTTGCAGCCTGGAGATGTAAACTCCCGATATGGAGGAATGCGGCAGGCTTTCAATCCACTGCAATCCCCCGTTAAGAGAACGAGTAAGAACAAGCAGAATTTTGCCGATGAATGCCCCAACCAGCGGAACAGGCGAAAAAACCACCAGGGCTACAGCCGCATACAGAATTAGCGTGGATAACGGAATGGCTATAATGTTGGATAGCATGAAGTAGGTGGGGAATTGCCCAAAAGCAGCCAGGGTAACGGGAATTGTTCCTAGCTGGGCAGCCACTGAAACGGCAATCAGCGACCAGAAGTAGTCCAGAATTTTGCTTTTGAAAGTAAACAGCCTGTAGATAAAGGGGTGAAAAACCACGATAGAGAGCACCGCCAGAAACGAAAGTTGAAACCCCACCTGCAGCAGGTTGTTGGGATTAGCTACAAGAAGGGCAAATGCTGCAGCGGCCAGCGTGTTTAGAATATTGGTGCGGAAGTTGAAGCCCTGACCAACGGCAACCAGCGAGAACATGAAAGCCGAACGGCAAACAGGCGGGGATAGTCCGGTAATAAGCGCAAAAAACCAGAGAAATACCACCTGAATGGGTAGCTTAATTATCCGGAAAAAAGCCCGTTTCGGGAGGAAGCTGAGCAAAAAGGCCAGCAGGCCATAAACCAGGCCAACATGCAAACCGGAAACGGAAAGAATGTGCATGGCCCCGGTGGTTGAATAGGTTTTCTGGAGCGCATCGTCGAGCAGGTCGGTGTAGCCAACCGTTAACGCTGAAACAACGGCATACTCTCTATCCTTAAGCCCGAATTCGGAAAACATAGCCAACAGCTTACTACGCAAGTCTCCTGCCAGCTGAACAAGACCATTTTCCTGATGCCCTACCCTGGCCCAGCTGTCAGGCTCAACGAAGCTGCTGAAGCGAATCTGGCGGGCAAGCATGTACTGCTTAAAGTTGAATTGGTAGGGGTTTTGTGGCTCCTCTATTGTGCTGAACCTAAGAAGGGCAGCCATAATATCCCCGCACTGCAGCTGAGCGGCAGCAGAATCGGTTAACGAGAAGTAAAGCAAAACCTTTTCCTCGTTTGGTGAAATGCTCCCCTTATCCATCACCCGAACCACTTTCCCAACTGCCCGCAGGGAACGGGCACGTAGCTGGGGACTTTCCGTCAACCTTACTACTACACCTTGCTCATGTAAATCGGAAAGGTCATCATTGAAGGTAAAGTTAACGGAAAGCACAAGCCCGCAGACCAGCATGAAAAGGTTAAGCATTAGGCCATAAACCCAGCGCAGCTCCCATTTTCTCAGCAGTGATAGCACCACCAGAATGCAGAACCCTATCACCGGTAAAAGAAGAATGTTCATGCTGGCATGAAGCGGTTGCAGGCTCAGCTGAACGAGAATCCCCACAACCAGCGGTACAAGCAGCCTGAAAAATGGCACCTCGTGGTAGCTGGAAGGTAACGACACTGCAGTAGCAATTAAACTTATAAACAAGTTAATAGAATTCCACTGCTTGTCAAAAAAAAAATT
>DCDD01000136.1:0-2696 GCA_002316235.1 Bacteroidales bacterium UBA1064 | reverse complement strand
ACATTATACAAGTTAATAGTTTCCGACTACATGTCAAAAAAAAAAATTAATCCAACAGGCTGTTAACTCCTCAAGAGCAAAAAATGATTTAACGGAAAAATGCAGCTACTACCATTTTAATCCCTTGAGAAATACCCCGCGAATGGAAAAAGGCAACACTAGGCTTTTACCAACATAAGGCAGCTGCGCGGTATAAATTTTAAATAAAAACCGTAGGGCAGCTGTAGATTAAACGGCCTGTTATTAATGCAGTTAAGAAATAAGAACGGCCTTAGAATACAGATTATGCCCTGCTTATGGTAAAACCTTTGGTTACAATTTTGCGTAAATATTGAAATAAAATGAGCAACATGGATAAACTAATAATTGAAAGCCGGATAGATACTCCAAAAGTTGTGGCTGATGGCAATACCGGCTTGTTTGAAATTACCGGCAAGTCGCTACCCGAAGATGCCTTTGAGTTCTACAAGCCTCTGGAAAGGTATGTTCAGGGATACATCAAACAGCCCCAACCAAAAACCACAATAAACCTAAAGCTGGAGTACCTCAACTCCTCATCCTCCAAAAAGCTGCTTGATGTGATTGGTTACTTTGAGCAGCTATCAAAGCATGGTTACGAAATTGAGCTTAACTGGTACCATCACGACGAGGATCAGGATATGATAGACGAGGGTACAGAGTTTGCCAACATGACCTCCCTTCGGGTAAATTTTATTGCCGAGCACTAGGCATACCCATGCGGTTGTGCAGCAAGCACTTAGTAGTAATATCACACTAATCCAGATTTTGTCCTGTAACCGGTGTATAAGGCGCTAACATGGCTAACGCACAAGAAGGCAAGTAGGAGTTCGAGTTTTTAAAAGCAAATTATTTAGGAGCACACATAATACCGAATATGTTGTGAAAAAAGTTGCCACCATACTTTTAATTCTTGGACTTAGCGTTACGCCTGGTTTTCTCCCTGGACAAACCATTCCTGCAGCCCTTCAGACCGAAATGGAGAAAAATATTGAGTTGGCCAGAAGCTACGAAACTGCAGGCGACATTAACTCCGCCCTACCCCTTTACACCAAAACAGCCACCACCTACTGGGTAAACGGTAATTCCGAGGAGGCAAGAAAATTGTTTATCAAAGCAATTGCGCTTAGCGAGCGTATTGGAAATACCAATGCCCTCAAAATGCTTTTGACCAACCTTGGCATGTTGTATGTTGACGAGGAAAACTACCCCGAGGCCATTGTCAACTTTGAGAAATGCCTATCGCTCAACCGGAAGCAAAACAACAAAACGGAAATAGCCTCAACCCTGCTAAACATAGCCAATGCCCAAAAGGAGTTGGGGCAGCTTCAAAAATCACTCAACGCGGCAGAGGAAGCCAGCAAAATTGCAGCCGAGCTGAACGACCCCAAGCTGATGCGAAACTCATACTCGTTGCTTTCGGAACTCTATAAGGAAGCCGGCAACGACGAAAAATCGGCTGAATACTTTACGCTCTACTCCGCATTTTCAAAAAAAATTCAACGCGAGGAGCAGCTTAAAAAGGAAAATGAGGCTAAAAAAATAGTTAGCGAAGCCCAAAGCCAGCTTCACGAAATAAAAACAGAAAAGGAGCTTACCGAGCAAGAGCTGATGGCAAAACAGCATGCGCTAACAACCGTTAAGGACAGCCTGCAAAAGGTAGAGCAACTCACCCGCGAGCAGCGTATGGAGATTGACCTACTTGCCAAGGAAAATGCCTTAAGGGATGCCAGAATAAAAAACCAAATTCTTATCCGTAACATATTCATCATTGCCATAATACTCACCCTGGGCATTGCAGGGCTTATTACCTACTACTACCTGCAAAAGAAACGCTCCAACGAGCTCCTGGCACACCAAAAGGACATGCTGGAGGTAAAAAGTAATGAGCTAATGGAAGCCATTAAGCAGGTTGAAAAGCAAAACCGCGACATCACGAGCAGCATTAACTATGCCCAGCGAATTCAGCAAGCCCTGCTTCCAACCTACAATACGCTGGTTACCGTGATCAACGACTCGTTCATAATGCTTCGCCCACGTGAAATTGTAAGCGGCGACTTTTACTGGTTTGCCGGGTACACCGGCGCCGATTCGTCAACGTCAACATCAAACCGGCATTTTATACATGTGCCCAGTCTTAAGGAGGATGAGGGTGGATTTCTAATAGCAGCGGTTGACTGCACAGGTCATGGGGTGCCTGGTGCTTTCATGTCCATGATTGGGCTCAACCTGATTGACAACCTTGTGCGAACGGGAAGGGTTCGCCCCGACCTACTTCTGGGCGACCTTCACAAGCTAATCAGGTATCTCCTGAAACAGGAGGAGAGCGATAACAGGGACGGCATGGATATAGCCATTTGCAATATCAAAAATGATGGACAAACAGTTGAATTTGCCGGCGCTAAAAACCCTCTATTCTATGTAACCAACGGTCAGGTTAACCAGGTTAGAGGCGATCCTGTGCCTGTTGGTGGACTGCAAAAAGAAAAGGAACGCCAATATACCCTCCACACCATCCATATTGACACCCCAACCTGCTTCTACATTTTCTCCGACGGCTACATCGACCAGTTTGGAGGCCCGTATAACCAGAAATTCTCATCACAGCAATTCAAGGAGCTGCTGCTTAAGGTTCACCAGCTTCCCATGATCCAGCAACAGGAAATTCTTGAAACTAC
>DCDD01000218.1 GCA_002316235.1 Bacteroidales bacterium UBA1064 | reverse complement strand
AATCCGTCGGTAGCCGGACAGTTACCGTAATTTTAAATTAGCCAATTCCGCCCAATACTTCATTCAACATTTATTTTTTCATTCTTAAACAGGCTTAAGATTAGTAGCTATCGTCCCAAGGGATACCTCTACCTAAACTACCTTTATGTATTTCATTTTTATGTTGAGTTTTCTTAACATTTTTTTAAATTGCCACCCAATTATTTTTCAGAACTTACTATAGAAAGTGCAGGATGAGCTATAAGTGTGTTTTGGTTGACGATGAGCCGCTGGCTGTTGGTGTCCTGGAAGGCTTCTTAAGGCACATTCCTGACATTGAAGTTGTAGCCACTTTTAACGAGGCAATACCACTTTTTGACTTCATTCAGCATCACAAGGTTGACATCATTTTTCTCGATATTGAAATGCCCAACCTTTCGGGAATAGACTTCCTAAAATGCCTAAAGGATCCTCCTTTTGTCATAATTACCTCCGCGAACCGCGATTATGCCGTTGATGGTTACGAGCTTAACGTTGTTGACTACATTCTTAAACCCCTTACCATGGAGCGATTGGTAAGGGCGGTTAGTAGAGCTGCTGAGGCCATGGAATTGAAGGCTAGGAATGTAACGGCTGCTCCAGATGCAGAGTATATCTTTTTAAAGGAGGGTAAAAAATTCATTCGGGTTAAAGTTGATGAAATTCAATACATTGAAAGTATTAAGGATTATGTGAAAGTGGTAGCTGAAGGAAAAACAGTAGTTACACGAATGAATATTAGTGCGGTTGAAAAGTTGCTTGATCCTGCCGAGTTTATAAGGGTGCATCGGTCATTTATTATTTCAAAGAAACATATTGACGCCTACACAGCAACCTCTATCGAAATTGGTTCGGTTGAAATTCCTGTTGGAAGGATTTATCGGGATGAAGCAGTCAGGCGGCTTGGCTATGATTTTGAAGTTTAGCAAGCTGCCAGGCGATGGCTTTTGATGTACCGCGCTTGGCATTGCCATTTGTTGGCTTTAGCCCTACACCAGAGTTCTTTCCGCAAGGTAGGGGTGCGCCTTGGGGTTTAAATACCTAGATTTGGGGAGAGGGGAACCCATAATGATGTTGTCGGGGAGCGAATCCCTGCTATCAACCCAAAAAAATGTTATGAGTAGCCGTTTTACTTCACACTTTAATGTTACCATGAGCATTTACACCCGGTATGTTCTGGCATTCGTTTTGGCACTCATTGGTTATCCTAAAATGCCGCAAGCGCAGGAGAGAGGCCTGTTTTTATCGAGGTACTTTCCAGCAAGCGAGTACAATGGCTCAACGCAGAATTGGTGTGCTGTTGAGGACAACAGGGGGGTGATGTATTTTGCAAATGGTCAGGGCGTTCTTGAGTATGACGGTGCAACTTGGAATCTGATTAGGGTTGATAACGAATCTGCAATACGGAGCCTGGCAGCCGATTCCTCCGGCAGGATATACGTGGGAGCCTTTGGAGAAATGGGATATCTTTACCCCAACCGGAGTGGCCAGCTGCGGTATATGTCGCTAATGTCCTTGCTGGATAAAAATCATTCGAGGTTTAGCCAGATTTGGAATATCTACACTTTTGGGGATACAGCATTTTTCCTTTCCGACAGCTGTCTGTACAGGTACTGTAATGGCAAGTTCAGCTACTGGACTAGCCAGGAAGGTTGCTTCTATTTTGCTTTTAAATTCAACAACCACCTTTACATTCAGGAAACTGGAGTTGGGCTTCAGCAATTTGATGCTGATTCTCTTGTGCTTGTTGAAGAGGGCAATCTGCTTGCATCGCAACGGATACACGCTATTTTACCCTTTGGGAACGAAATGCTGGTTTGCACACGGAGTAATGGCTTGTTTCTCTTTAGAAATGAAGGGGTAAAAAATCGGCTCACCCCAGTCTCGCACCTATCGGGCAGAGCTTTAGCAGTTGACCGTTATTTTAAGGAGTACTCATTCTACCATGGAGTGGCAATAAACGATAATCTCCTCGCCTTGAGCTCCATTAATGGCAATTTACTTATGGTTGACACAACATGGCTGGTTAGGGAGGTTATTGATTACAGGACAAAGGGAGTAAAGAGCCCCGTTAACTACCTGTACCTCCAAAAAAACAACCTGCTCTGGTTGGCTCTCGACAATGGAATTTGTGTGGTTGAGATTAATTCGCCATTTCGCTACTGGACTGATGACATGGGGGTTAACGGTGTGGTTACCGATGTAGCAGAGCTTGGCGGTTTTCTGTATGTCTCAACCCAAGTTGGAAATTTTTTTCTTGATGAAAAAAAGGAAGAAGATTTTATGCCCGACATGTTCAAAAAGGTTGAAGGTGATTTTGAGCAGTCGTGGGAATACCTTTACTTTAAGGTTTCTAGCAATTTATTCCCTCAGGGTCATAGCCGCCCAGCTGACACCCTTTTGCTTGTGGCAACCCGAACGGGTGTATATCGAATTAATGGCAGCCGGTCGAGCAGAATATCAAGGTATGAACCGGTTTTCTGCTTTCATCAAAGTAAAGCAAATCCTGCTGCTCTCCTGGTGGGCCTTTCTAGTGGGATAGCTATTGTTGAGTACCGTGATGGATTTTGGGTAGATAAAGGGTTTGTGCCTGGGATTAAGGAGAATATTGAGCAGATAGCCGAGGATTTAGATGGAAACGTATGGTTGAAGGCTAGCTTTAGCGGAGTTTACAGGCTTAAAAACCTTTTCTTTGGCAGTAGCTTTAAGGGTAGCTTGGTGGTTGAAAAGTATGATACCTCGAGTGGTTTGCCCGACCTGAAATCCTTATACATGACTAGCCATGCAGATTCACTCTTTTTTTACTCCCAAAACGGGTACTACACCTTTAACGAGAGGTTGAGGCAATTTCAAGCGTACAATCCGGCTAACAACCGGCTATTTTCCGCCGAGAATGTTGATACTCTGGCTTGGAGAAGGGTATGGAATAATATCATTTCTGGCTTCTATGTTGCTCACACCTCCGATTCCATCATATGGTTTAACACCCCAAAGGGGTTATTTCGGTACGCTCCAAGCAGCTACACCCGTTGTTTTGATGCTCCTGCTACTTTTATACGAAAGGTAGTAAACCTGGATTCCACGCTATTCTATGGAACCAACTTTGAAAGTTCGAAAGTGGACAGTGCTGCCGGAAAACCAGCTTTTTTACCTAGCCATAATCCCCTTGTTGATCTGGGGACAGTGTTGGAGTATAAACGTAACTCTCTGATATTCAACTACGCATCACCATATTTCGAGGGAGACGACCCCGTGCAGTTCTGCTATCAGCTAGTTGGTTACGATAAGCTCTGGTCGGCTTGGACAACCAGTAACCGCAAGGAATATACCAACCTACCAGAGGGCTTCTACACTTTTAAAGTTAAGGCTAAAAATTACATGGGAATTGAAGGCGCTCCTGCCGAATTTCGGTTTAGAGTTAAACCTCCTTGGTACCGAACTGCCTTAGCATACTTTGGCTATATGATTATAGCTTTTCTACTCATTGCCGGAATCATTCGGGCATATACATACCATCTGGTTCTTGAAAAGAATAAGCTGGAGCAGCTGGTTGCTGAAAGAACCCAGGAAATTTTGCAGCAGAAGGAGGAAATTCAGGTGCAGGCCGAACACCTCAAGAGTGCTAACGAAAGAATTTTGCTAAAGAATGCTGAGCTTGAAGCCCGGAAGAATGAAATTGAAAATCAGAAAAACAAGTTGGAGGAAAGCTACACTACCATGAATACCTTTTTTGGTGTGATTGCTCACGATTTACGGAACCCTATAAGTATCCTGGTAAACTTCATGGGGATTTTACTTTCCGATTTTGACAGCATGGATAGAAAAAAAGTTGTAGCTTATATCGAGGAGTTGAACAAGCTGGCTCTCAACACGTACAACCTGTTGGAGAACCTGCTCGATTGGTCGAAAAGCCAAATGGGCAGCATCAGCTGTAATCTTAAGCCAGTTAACCTTAAATCGCTGGTGATTCAGAATGTTGAGCTGGTGCAGGGTAAAATTGAACAAAAAAAGGTTAACCTGAGAGTGATGATTCCTGAAGAGTGCATCGTTTCAGCCGATGAAAATATGCTGCACACTATTGTTCGGAACTTGATATCGAATGCCTTGAAGTACACCTACGACAACGGGGAAATATTGATTTACGCCGAACTTAGAAACTCCACATGCTACCTGAGCGTGAAGGATAATGGGGTTGGTATAAGCAGCGAGCTTAAAGGGAAGCTATTCAAAGCCGATAGAGATGCAACAACTCCGGGTCTCCACAACGAAAAGGGTTCGGGGCTTGGGCTGATACTCTGCAAAACGTTTGTAGAACAAATGGGCGGAAACATCCTGGTGGAGAGCCAACCGGGACTAGGAAGCACGTTTACCGTTACATTAAAACTAGAGGGAATACCTGGCTAGCCGCTCCTCAATACTACCCATTTAAATGGTATTGAATGCTGCCGCAATTCCCTCGGCCATGGCATTAACGCCCTCATCGAGCTTCTTACCCAGCAACATTTTCATCATCATGTTGAGTTCAGCCTTTAGGGTAATTTTCATTCGGGTATCGTAGGGAGCAACCTCCTTTAGCTGAATCCAAAGATAAAATTGCATGGGGAGGTTATCATCACCGGTAATCTTGATGGTTTTATTTTTTTCCTTTTCCACAATCTTTAGCCCTACAGGCCCTTTTCCCTGGTATTTAAAGCTACATCTTTGCTCCTCGGCCTGCCATTCCTCAACCCTTTGGGCAACCATTGGAGTAAAATTTCTAAAGTCCGAAAGCATTCCGTAAATGTCCTCAGCGCGCTTGGAGATGGCAACAATTTTACTTTCGTATGTGGTCATTTTTTGCCTAAATTTGTCGATGCAAATTAAGTGAAAATTTAAGTATTCCGGTTAGCCCCCGGTGCTTACTCCATGGTTAAGTTTATTCTTCAGCAAAGCCTAAATCCCTACTTTAACATTGCCTCGGAGGAATACCTGCTGCGCAGCTTTAGCGACGATTTTATCTACATCTACCGATGCAACCCCTCGATAGTTGTTGGTAAGCACCAAAATACGTTTGCCGAGGTCAACATTCGGTTGGTGGAGCGGCTCTCCATTCCTGTGGTTAGAAGGCTATCGGGTGGAGGAACCGTGTTTCACGATTTAGGCAACATTAACTTTTGCTTTATTTCGAATGGGGTCCCTGGGCAGCTGGTAGATTTTAAACGTTTTACCTTACCGGTTATCGATTTTCTTCGTAGCCTGGGGGTTAATGCCTATTTGGGCCAGAAGCACGACATTCGGGTGGGCGATAGGAAAATATCGGGCAATGCAAGCTATGCTTTTGGTAATCGGGTAATGCATCACGGAACTCTCCTGTTTTCATCCGATTTGGAGTTTCTAGCCGAAGCTATTAGGGTTGAACCGGGGCTTTTTACCGGTAGTGCCATTCAATCGAACAGAAGCAGAGTTGCCAATACGGTTGATTTTCTTTCGCCGAAAATGGATATCGAGCAGTTTACTAACAGGATGATGGAATGGTTTGCCCGGAAAGTACCCAATGGTTTACCCTACCAGCTGTCAGATGCCGATACCCTGGCGGTGGATCTACTGGTGAAAGAGAAGTATAGTACCTGGGGCTGGAACTATGGATTTTCGCCATCATTCGAGCGTATTTGTCCTCTGACAACATCTTTGGGGGCTGTTACAATGCGTATTAGTGTAGCCCATGGGCATGTTGAGAGCACCGCTGTTGATGTTGTTCCTGATGAGCGGCTGGCAGCCTGGTGTAAAACCTTTTTGGCCAGGCTGCAAGGGAAAAGGTATGACATTCAGTCAGTAGCAGATGCCCTTGTGGGAGCAGTAGAAGAGTACCCAGGCTTGGAGCCAGGTGTAACCCTGGATGAGCTTTTAACCTGTTTGATTGGCTAAGTAAATTATTTGGGTTGCTCCTTTGGAGGCTCAATCCCATATGCTATACCCTCGTAGAAATGAGTGGGAACTTCTTTATAGCCCCCGCGTGTTTCGCTTTTAGTAATCAGCACATACATGGCGCCCATTGCGGCAGCTTTACGCTGAAGTCTAATGCGGGCATTTTTTTCGGCCGCTTTTGCCGATTTACTCGTCCGTCCCGATGCCGATTCAATTTTACCGTAGGCATATAAGCCATCAACGTCCTCGGGTTTGTCAGTGATAATTACAGCCTGAAAGTTGGATTCCTCAACCATAGAAAAGGCCATGGAGTTGAACTGCTCCACACGGCCGTTGCTATACTTGATTTTGTGAATCTGCTTACGGGTGATTTCCTCCGGAACTTGTGAATCCTTTTTGATTAAGGTGATTTTTGAAGAGCTTACATTTTGCACCTTACCAACAATCACCTTATTGCTTACAAGTATAATGGTATCCTGAGCAACTCCCTGGGGGTAAGCAAATGATGAAATCAGGCAAAAAACAGCAAGCAATATGTACCTCATGAAACTTATCATGCTAAGAATTTTACAAATGTAGTGCCATTTGCAAAAATACATTTATAAATAATCTAAAAATGAAGTTTGAATTTACCGATACAACAGGTAATTACTGAAAGTTTGATTTTACTTTACAACTTCAACATTTTTAAATTTTTGGGTTAGGGTTGATTCCCCTTGCATACAAACAGGAATGCAATTGAAATTAGCAAGGCCTGTTGGGCAAATTCGGCGTTTATTGCTGTGGGAGCAGGCGCTAGTGCTTTATATAGAAGTATAAGCCCTACTATTACGGCTGAAACTACTGTAAGGGTTTGGGTCTTAAGGAATCCACCCACTACCAGCAGAACAGAAAACACAAGCATGGTAAGCGATAGGTAAAAATTCAGGCTATTCAGCTGCACCGGATTTATTCCTTTTAGGTAAATTAGGAAAAGGTAGAAGGCGAAAATTATACGAACCAGCCAGCTTGCTAGGGGTTGCGCAACTTTTAACGGTTTCATGGTCGGATGATTTAAATGTTAAGGTTACCTTTGCAAAATATTTTCAAATCTAGTGATCTCAATGCAAATATTCAAATCCACATTACTAGTATTTGCCACCATTTTGTTGTGGATTATAGCACTGGCCTCCTGCATAGTTTTTTTTGCAGGTGATGTAGTGGTATGGTTTCTAACTTTTTGGTGGGACAAACGTTTGTGGCTGTTACATCGCTACTCCATTCTATGGGCTATGTTTTACCTGAAAATCAACCCATTCTGGAGGGTAAGGTTTGAGGGAAAGGAAAACATTAGGAAGGAACAGGTTTACGTTATCGTATCAAACCATCAAAGCGCATTTGATATCATTTTGCTCTACAGGCTTTACACCCATTTTAAGTGGGTTGCCAAAAAGGAGCTGGCTAAAGTTCCGTTTATTGGATGGAACTTGCTACTCAACAACCATATATTTATTGAGCGGGGTAGTGCGGTAAGCGCTAAAAAGATGATGGAGCAGGGAATGAAGCACTTGAGAATGGGCAGCTCCTTGCTGATTTTCCCTGAAGGGACACGTTCTGCTGATGGTACGATTCATCGGTTTAAGGACGGGGCTTTTATTCTTGCCCAAAAGTCTGAAAAGCCAATTTTACCTGTAGTAATAGATGGTTCTGGCGAAATAATGCAAAACCCCCTGAAGCTAAAGTTGGCGCAAACCCTTACCATTAAAATTCTACCGGAGATTTCATATGAGAGTTTCAGGGAATTTTCCCCTAACGAGCTGGCAAGGCACGTCCAGCAGCTAATGGAAAAAGAGCACATGGCTATTGCTCCCGAAAGGTATCATGGCAGTATGGTTAACAGCTAGCCATATTAACTTTGGTGAAGTTGTAGGTAAGTCAAATTAAAAAAAATGGTTCAAAACATTTGTCGTAAAGTAAAACTTTTATATTTTTGCAAGCCCAAAATATGTTAATCATTTCATTCTGAAAATAATGTATGCAATTGTTGATATTGTAGGCCAGCAGTTTAAGGTTGAAAAGGATCAGAAACTTTTCGTCAACCGCATGGCTGGGGAAACCGGTACCGAGGTAAAATTTGATAAGGTACTGCTAGTTGACAACGATGGGGCTGTAACCGTTGGAAAGCCTCAGGTAGAAAACGCATCGGTTACAGCGAAAATTCTTCGCCATGTAAGAGGCGATAAGGTTATCGTTTTCAAGAAAAAACGTCGCACAGGCTATAAGAAGAAAAATGGCCATCGTCAGAATTACACCGAGATTCAAATATCAGAAATCGTAGCTTAACATTTTAAAGGTAGCGAATCATGGCACACAAAAAAGGAGTTGGTAGTTCGAGAAATGGCAGGGAATCGCATAGTAAACGCCTGGGTGTTAAACTTTTTGGGGGGCAGGTTGCTAAGGCTGGTAATATTATTGTTCGCCAGCGTGGAACAAAGCACAATCCCGGTCAAAACGTTGGGATGGGACGCGATCATACCCTATATGCCCTTGTAGATGGCGAGGTGAGCTTCCGTAAAAAAACCGACAACAGGTCATACGTATCGGTTATCCCCAAAGAAGCTTGAGGTAGGTAAAAAAATACTTTTAACTTTGATCTCCTGCTCAATGCTGAATGTGTTGTGCAGGATTTTTTGTTATTTTAAAATATGCCGTCATGCTTACACTGAAGCAGATTCGTGAGAATAAGGAGGAAGTTATCCGTCGTTTGGCTGTAAAGCACTTCGATGGAGCTGCAATCGTCGGGAAAATTATAGAGCTGGATGATAGACGGAAGGCAATTCAGCTACAACTCGACACCAACCTGGCCGAGCAAAATAGCCTTGCACGTCAGATCGGAAAACTTTTTGCCGAGGGCAAATCTGTTGAAGCAAATGATGCTAAGGCTAGAACAACCAACCTTAAGGAGCAGTCAAAGCTACTAACGCAGCAGCTGGCCGGGGTGGAAGCCGAACAGAGGCAGCTTCTACTTCAGATACCTAATTTGCCGCACGATTCTGTACCAAAAGGGGTTGGTGCCAACGATAATGTTATTGTTCGTTCGGGAGGTGAAATACCCGAATTACCGGGAGATGTGCTTCCACATTGGGATTTAGCCAAAAAATACGACATAATTGACTTTGAGCTGGGTGTAAAAATCACCGGAAGCGGATTCCCGGTTTACAAGGGGAAAGGGGCAAAGCTACAGCGGGCGCTTATCAACTTTTTTCTTGATTGCAACACCGCTGCAGGCTACCAGGAAGTTGAACCACCCCACATGGTCAACGAGGATTCGGCCATGGGCACTGGCCAGCTACCCGACAAGGATAGCCAGATGTACCACATCGGCCTGGATGGTTTCTACATGATTCCTACTGCGGAGGTACCGCTTACCAATATGTTCAGGGATGTTATCCTGACTTCTTCCATGCTTCCGGTTAAGGTAACAGCCTACACTCCATGCTTCAGACGTGAGGCCGGCTCCTATGGAAAAGATGTTAGGGGGCTTAACCGCCTGCACCAGTTCGACAAGGTAGAAATTGTTCAGGTACAGCATCCCGACAAATCTTACCAGTCGCTAGAGGAAATGGTTTTGCATGTTGAGGGAATTCTTAAAAAGCTGGAGCTTCCATATCGTATTGTTAAGCTTTGCGGGGGTGATATGAGCTTTACTTCGGCGTTAACCTATGATTTTGAGGTGTTTTCAGCCGCACAAAAAAAGTGGCTTGAGGTGAGCTCGGTTTCCAACTTCGAATCGTTTCAGGCAAATCGCATGATGCTCCGCTTTAAGGATGATGGTGATAAAAGAACCCAGCTAGCCCACACCCTCAATGGCAGCTCGTTGGCTCTACCCAGAATTGTTGCAGCTCTGCTGGAAAATAACCAATCGCCTAACGGAATAAGAATCCCCGCTGCAATTAAGAATTACTGTGGGTTTGATTTGATTAGCTAAGGTTTGTTTAGAAATATGATAAAAGCCCTGGGTTGCAGGGCTTTTTCATTTGTAAAAGGGAGAATTACTCCTCTCTAGTTTATCGGGCCATTGTCAACTTTTGACTCTATGGCGCTTTGAATTGTAGTTGATACATTCGAAAGGAAATTGTATCCTGTTTTACTTTCAAGGTAGTCAACTGTAGTGCGGTAGTAGCCCCATGACTGGCTGCTTACGGTTTGGGTGTTGGGCATCCAAACAGCAATAACCCTTGTTGATGAGGTGATACGCGTAACATCGTTTGACCCAACAGGGAGCACAACAATAATTTTCCAAACGTATGAGGGAACAACGATATTTTTAGATGAGATGGTTGACTTGGTGCCGTTAGAGCCTGTTCCACCCTGACCCCAGGGGCCGGATATGATGTAGAGCTCGTTACCTGCATTAACCAGTGTACGGCAGTAGTTTTCCAAATTTGCCCAGGTAATCTGGTTGTTATTTGGGGCTTGGGGTACCATGTTGGTCATAAGGAAGGTGGCGGAGTTGTCGGTAACCGACCCTGTGCGGTCAGCGCTGGGGCACATGTGGCCGCGGTCAAAGCCGGAGCCGCTGTAGTCGCTTCCTCCCACCTGAACCCATCCCGAGGGAAGGGTGGCATCGGCCCTGAAATCATCCTGACGAGGGGTACTACCCAGCCATGCCGTGCTCAGATGCCACGACACCCAGTTGCAGGTTAGCTTGCTGTTGTTGTATGATAGGGAGTACTGCGTTTTGTTCATCAGGTAGTTGTTAGGGTAGGCGGTACTGGTTACTGCACCCGACGGGTTTCCTAAAGCCATGTTGTTATCCCGGGTAGGATCGGACGATGGAGGAGGAGTAGAGCCGTAGTCAGTAATTGAGAAATCGTCAATGTTTATTCGGTACGAACCGCCGGATATTTTTCTTACTTCGAAACGTACATTTCCCGATACGTTAACTGTAAAGGAAGCAGCAGTTAGAGTGGTAGATGAGGTGGTTACCGTTGAGCCCACCTTACTCCATGTGCTACCGCTGTTGGTTGAGATGTAAAGCTCCCAAGTGCTGCTGCCATCGCTGCCGTACTTGGCATGTTTAATCTGCACCGTTCCGGCTCCAGTTGTTTTATCAAACTGCATGGTGAGCTTGCCGGTGTTCCTAATCCTTACAGATTTTGTTCCGTTCTTCCTGTCGCTGGATGAATTTCCTAGCAGGGCGTCATTCAGGTACCAGCTTCCTGTAGCAAGGGTAACCGATGCACCTGTATAGGAGTTTTTTGTTCCACTTTCAAAATTTTCGGCGAAAGTAGCGGTAGCCTTCTGAACGTCATCCTGCACAACAGCCGTTTGTTCATTGGAATTAATGGTCGGATACTCCTTCTCGCAGGCACTAACCGACAGGAGCAGTGCAGCTATTGCAACTTGCATGGCGAGATGTAAAATTTTAATTCGTTTCATGGTTAGATAGGTTTAGGTTGGTGCAATAAAATTATGAAATAGTTTTGTTTGCTTAAGTAGCAAAAATGCACCTATTTTATTTGGATAGTGTTAACAATATGTTATAAATGCTGGAAAATTAGGTTTAGCCGTTTGAATTTTCTACATGCCTTTACCCAATGTCTTATAAATGCACTATTTAGTTGGAATTACGGGTTCTCCGTTTAATTATAGACTTTTTAACGAGTCATCCCGGGAATGCGGTAAAATTTATTAGCCGCATTAACTTTTGGCCATGACTTTTTAAGGTTGTGGGGCAGAATTACCCTTACCTCTTTGGTGTATCATAAAAAATTTCAGTAGGTTTGTATCTGTTAAGTATTGGGAAACCGAGATTCATATTTACGCATAAACCTCTTGATATGAAAAAAATTCTACTCCTTTTGCTTGCTGCCATTATCACCCTTACCTCGGTTGGGCAGGGAACCGTGAAAAAGGGTAAAGCTTCAACAGGTCCATACCCCCGTGGATGGGTGCTGGTTGAAAAGGGAGGCAAGTACGGGTTTATATCGGCCGAAGGAGATGAGATTATTAAAACCCAGTACACCAGAATATCTCCCTTCGACGAGTACCTGTCGGGATGGGCGCTGGTAGAGAAAGATGGCTTTTTAGGGTTTATCTCCAACTCGGGTGATGAGGTTGTTAAACCCCAGTACACCAAAATTTATCCTTTTGATGAGATGCAGCGTGGCTGGGCTTTGGTCGAAATCAGCGGGTTGTTTGGGTTCATATCAAGCGAAGGCAGGGAAGTCGTGAAACCAAAGTACAGCAAGATTTACCATTTTGGGGAAATGTATAAGAACCTCGCCATGGTGGAGAAGGATGGGTTGGTAGGTTTTATAAATTTAGATGGAAGCGAGGTGCTTAAGCCCCAGTACCAAAAAGTGCATCCATTTGGCGAGTATAAAAAGGATTGGGCCATGGTGGAGCGCGATGGATTTTTTGGCTTTATAAATGGGGAGGGGAAAGAGGTTGTTGCTCCAAAGTACAGTAAAGTTTCTCCATTCGGGGAGTACCAAAAGAATTGGGCGCTTGTTGAGAAGGACCGCTACTTAGGTTTTATTGATATGGATGGCAGGGAGGTGATTAAACCCCAGTATAGCCAGATACTGCCGTTTGGTCAGCTACAAAAGGATTGGGCTATGGTTGAGCGTGATGGGCTTTGGGGTTTCATTTCAGCCGATGGCCGGGAGGTGGTGAAGCCGAAGTACGAGAAAATCAACCTTGATGATGTTTCGGGCATCAAAAAAACCAACGAGGTTGTAAAGGACGAAAATAGCTGAGCGAATATTTGTATTTGGTTATCAACGTAAATATATTTGCACCATCTTGTTTTTACTTCTAAAAGCATCGGAATTATAGAGAAGAGCTGAGAGAACAGGCTCATTGAAGCTCTAGCAACCTGCATTTAAGTTGTAAGGTGCTAAAACCTGACTCCTGTGGAGGAGTAATTATAACTCTTAACTTAACGCCATGTGTGCCATTAAAATTTTATCGTTTCCTCTCTCTTCGGACTACTTAAATAGTTCGCGTTGGCTGATATGCTCTCCTAGCAAGTTAACCCCAGCCATGCGAATGCGCCGCTAAGCGCGGTAAAAAATCCAATTTTGATTCCCTCAAAGGGATATGCCTGTTACTATTTGGAAATGGTTACAGGCGGTGATATGGCTACGTATCACCCAGTCGGCTTTGTATGGCTTAGCCTATATGCTGTCCGGACAATTCAAAACAACATCTGTCTATTCCTTTTTTCTTGTTTATTCAAGAATTTAGGAGTGAGCTCACAAGGCTCATCGAAAGCTACTAAACCTAGCTAGACATAAGGTTTACGTGTTGAGCTTACAATACTGTAGAATTATTTTTTAAAAATCAACTACTTATGGAAAGAGATTATCAATTTGAAACCCTGCAAGTGCATGCCGGTCATCGACCCGACAGGGATACTTTGTCTAGGGCCGTGCCCATATATCAAACAACATCATACCAGTTTTGCAGCTCCGATCATGGGGCTAACCTTTTTGAGCTGAAAGAGCCCGGTTATGTCTATACCCGAATGGGAAACCCAACAACCGATGTGCTGGAAAAGCGAATTGCTGCACTTGAAAATGGGAAAGCTGCTGTTGCTACTTCTTCTGGCCATGCTGCTCAGTTTTTAGCCCTTAGTAATATTTTAAATGCTGGCGATAACTTCGTGTCGTCTCCATTTCTATACGGAGGCAGCTACAACCAGTTTAATGTTGCCCTACGCAGGCTTGGAGTTGATGTAAAATTCAGCAAATCAAACAATACGGAAGATTTTAAGGCGTTAGTTGATGAGCGTACCAAGGCGCTGTATGTTGAAACAATTGGGAATCCTAGCTTTTGTATTCCCGACTTCGAAAATTTTGCCAAACTTGCAGACAGGCATGGGATTCCGCTAGTTGTTGATAATACATTTGGTGGGGGAGGATGGCTATGCCGGCCAATAGACCATGGAGCAAACGTAGTGGTTGAGTCGTTAACCAAGTGGGTTGGAGGCCATGGAACCAGCATGGGTGGTGCGGTGATTGATGCAGGCAATTTCAACTGGGGCAACGGCAACTTTCCTCAATTTTCAGAGCCCTCGGAGGGATACCATGGTTTGGTCTTTTGGAAGGAGTTTGGCGAGAATAGCCCCGGCGGAAACACTGCATTTGCTGTGAGGGCAAGAGTAGAAGGTTTACGCGATTTCGGAGCAACCATAAGCCCTTTTAACTCCTTTCTAATGCTTCAAGGTATAGAAACTCTTTCCATTCGCATGGAAAGGCACTGCCAAAATACCCTACTGCTTGCACAGTGGCTGGAACAGCACCCCAAAGTGGAAAGCGTCTGCTACCCGGGTTTAGCATCGAATCATTACCATCGCCTTGCCTTAAAGTACCTGAAGCACGGATTTGGTGGAGTATTATCTTTTACAATTAGGGGGAATACGGAACAAACTAAAAGGTTTGTTGATAGTCTTAAGCTGGTTAGCCACTTGGCTAATGTTGGCGACACCCGAACACTTATCATTCAGCCATCGGCTACAACCCACAGGCAGCTTTCCCCTTCAGAACAGCTAGCTGCAGGTGTGCTGCCTAACCAGCTTAGGGTGTCGGTTGGAATCGAAAACATTTGTGATATTAAAGACGATTTCGAACAGGCTTTTGAGAAGTTAAACAGCTAATAATTTTTGCAATGTACGCGGCTATTGAAGGGAACTTTAGAATTGATACTCTACCCTTAGAGTGTGGTCAAATTTTAAAGCAAGTAAACATAAGGTATCACATACTAGGTGACATTGGTAGAAATGCCGACAAAGTTGTTTGGATATGCCATGCATTTACGGCCAACAGCAATCCGGCCGAGTGGTGGCCTGGAATTGTGGGCGAAGGGAAATACTTCGACCCCGATAAAACGCCTGTGGTTTGCGCCAATATTCTAGGCTCATGCTACGGATCAACGGGACCAAAATCGGTTAACCCGGAGACAAACCAATCATACCTTCGTAATTTTCCACTGGTTACCTTTCGCGATGTTGTCCGAGCGCACAACCTGCTTAGGATTCACTTGGGGATTAATAGGATTTGGATGTTGATTGGCGGTTCGGTTGGAGGTTATCAGGCAATGGAGTGGGAGTGCATGTTTCCCGGCACAACGCAGCACTTGGTGCTAATAGCCACAGCAGCGATTTCGTCGCCCTGGGTTAAAGCGTTTAGCCAGTCGCAGCGGCTTGCCCTTTTGGCCGACCAGTCGTTTGTCAACCTTGAGGTTGATGGTGGAAGAGCAGGGTTGGTTGCTGCCCGCAGCATCGCATTGCTTAGCTATAGGGGTCGGAGCAGCTACAACATTACCCAGCAGGATACCTGCGCTTCCCGGCTCGAAGGGTACAGAGCCTGTACCTATCAAACCTACCAGGGCGAAAAGCTGGCCAACCGTTTCGATGCATACTCATACTATACGTTGAGCCTTATGCTCGATTCCCATAATATGGGCAGAAGCCGAGCTGGAGCTTGCGAGGCACTCGCTTCTTTACGAGTAAATACGCTGGTTGTGGGCATAGATTCCGATATCCTTTTCCCGGTTGAGGAGCAAATTTTTCTTGCCAGGCATATTCCAAATGCCCGTTACGTAGAAATACATTCTGATTTTTGCCATGATGGTTTTTTAATTGAGAATGAGCAGCTTTCCAGTGCCGTAAGCAGCTATCTGAGCTGTTTTGGCGAGGTGGTCTAGCTAAAAATTTGAGTTGAAATGGATACAACTATAGTTAGGAAAACTAATAAACAGGCCCATAAGAGCTATCCTATAACCCAACAGGTTATTGGCCTATTTGGATTTGGGAATGTGGGCAAGGGGCTATACCATGTGCTTTGCCACGTTCCACGCGAAAAAGCCTACATCAAAACAATTTGCGTGAAGGATAGGAGCAAGAAGCGGGATGAATGTGCCAACCTGATTACCTATAATCCTGATGATATTCTCCGCGATCCCGATATTAACCTGGTGGTAGAGCTGATTGACAGTGCCCGGGATGCTTTCAGTATAGTTAAAAAAGCCATGCTGATGGGAAAAAGTGTTGTATCGGGAAATAAGGCTATGCTTGCACATCACCTTCCCGAGCTGGTGCAGCTTCAGGAAAAAACAGGAGTAGCCCTGCTTTACGATGCTTCTGCATGCGGTAGCATTCCTGTCATACGCAATCTTGAGGAGTACTACGACAACGATTTGCTTGTTTCCATAAGGGGCATTTTGAATGGATCAACCAACTTCATCTTGTCAAGGATGTTTATCCATTCTGAGTCATACTCCGATGCCCTTTGCCAAGCTCAATCGCTCGGATTTGCCGAAAGCAACCCCGACTTCGATGTGATGGGTTTTGATGCGCTCTATAAGCTTATCATACTAGCTTTACATAGCTTTGGAACATTTATTCAACCGGAACAGGCCTTTTGTTACGGAATCCAAAATTTAACCAATTTCGACATTGGGTATGCCCGGGAAAAGGGCAAAAAGATAAAGTTGGTTGCCCATTTGCGAAAATTTTCCGAAAGCTGCTTCACGCTTTTTGTAATCCCTACTCTGGTTGCTCCCGACGACTACATTTTCAATGTTGAAAATGAGTTTAACGGGGTTGTCATTGAGGGCCAATACTACGATAAGCAGTTCATGTTTGGCAAAGGAGCCGGAGGTTTCCCAACAGCCTCGGCTGTCCTGAGCGACATTACTGCCAGGCTGCACGGTTACCGTTATGAGTACAAAAAGTTTTACTTTTCATCTCCTCCCAGCTATACTACCGATGTAGTTCTTAGCCTTTACATTCGGTATAGCCGGGAGTCGGACCTCAACGTATTCGATATTCTGGAGGTGCAGGAACGGTATAACGGACCCGAATACCGCTGGGTGGTGGCCAGGGTTAAGCTATCGTCACTTCTGAAAATTAAAGAATTACTCCCCAAGCGGAATCTGTTTACTATCTTTACCGGTGAATACAGCGGTGGAATTCTCTCTTAAAACCCCACAAACGTAAAGGAAAGGCAATTAATGAAATCGAAGGAATTGATAGCTGAGCAGCTTAACAAAAGGATACTGGTGCTTGACGGGGCCATGGGAACCATGATTCAGCAGCTTGGCCTTACGGAGGAGGATTACCGTGGCGCAGTGTTTGCCAACCATCCTGTCAACCTGAAGGGTAATAATGATGTGCTTGCGCTTTCTCGTCCCGATGTTATTGCATCGCTTCATAAGCAGTACCTTGAAGCAGGTGCTGATATCATAGAAACAAATACTTTCAACGCAAACGCAGTTTCGCAAGCCGATTACGCATTGGAGGATTGGATTGAGCAGATAAATTTGGAGGCAGCCGGTATTGCACGACGACTAGCCGACGATTTTACAACACTTAGACCTGATAAACCCAGGTTTGTAGCGGGCTCAATTGGCCCTACTAACCGAACAGCATCCATGTCGCCCGATGTTAACCGGCCTGGTTACCGTGCGGTTACATTTGATACTTTGGTTCAGGCATACAGCTTGCAAATCAAAGCGTTGATAAAAGGTGGAGTGGATTTGCTGCTAGTTGAAACGGTTTTCGATACGCTTAACGCCAAGGCAGCACTGTTTGCCGCTGCCAGTGTCATGGAAGAACTGCAAACCGACATCCCGGTGATGATTTCAGCAACAATAGCCGATTTGAGCGGACGTTTGCTAACCGGCCAAACCCTGGAAGCTTTTGTTACCTCGGTTTCACACTATCCGCTTTTGAGCATCGGGCTTAACTGTGCTTTTGGTGCCGAGCAGCTGCTACCCTATGTGAAGCAGCTTGCTGTGGTAACGCCATTTAGAGTTAGCGTTCACCCTAACGCCGGGCTTCCAAACCAGCTTGGAGGTTACGACCAATCTGCCGAGATGATGGCCGGTTGGGTGGAGCAAATGGTACAGGCAGGAGCGGTGAACATTGTGGGCGGATGCTGTGGTACAACGCCAAAACACATCGAGCGGGTTGCCGCCGTTGCTTCCAAATACCCACCTCGAAAAACACCTACATTACCGCGCTTTACCCGCTTAAGCGGACTGGAAATGCTCGAAATTCGACCCGAAAGTAATTTTATAAATATTGGTGAACGCACTAACGTAGCCGGCTCTAAAAAATTCGAGAAGCTAATTATCGAGGAGAAGTACGGTGAAGCGCTAGCCATTGCTCGTGAACAGGTTGAGGGTGGGGCGCAGGCCATCGACGTGTGTATGGATGGCGCCCTGATTAATGCCCCTGTTGCAATTACCGAGTTTCTTAACCTGGTTGCATCCGAACCGGATATTGCAAGAGTTCCGGTTATGATTGATTCATCCCGCTTCGAGGTTATTGAAGCGGGCCTCAAGTGCACACAGGGCAAAAGCATTGTGAATTCAATAAGCCTGAAGGAGGGTGAGCAGGAGTTCATCCGGAGGGCTAAGCTTATCAGGCGGTATGGTGCTGCAGTTGTTGTCATGCTTTTTGATGAGGAAGGGCAGGCAACAACCACCGAACATCGCTGCAGGGTTGCCATGCGCTCCTACAACCTTCTGGTTCAAACAGTGGGCTTTGCCCCCGAGGATATAATTATTGACCCCAACATTCTGGCTATTGGAACCGGAATGGCCGAGCACTCATCGCAGGCGGTCAGCTTTATTGAAACCACCAAATGGATTAAGCAAAACCTACCCTATGCAGGAGTTAGCGGGGGTGTGAGCAACCTTTCGTTTGCATTTCGTGGAAACAACAAGATTCGGGAGGCGATACATACGGTTTTCCTTTACCATGCTGTAAATGCCGGTATGAACATGGGAATTGTGAACCCTGGCATGCTCCGCATTTACACCGATATTGAACCAGATTTGCTTAGGTTGACGGAGGATTTGGTGCTTAACCGTCGCCATGATGCAACCGAACGGCTACTAGCCTATGCCCATAATGTAAAGGATGATAAGACAGATGATAAAGCTTTGCCGGAATGGAGGAGTTACCCACCCGGTAAACGCCTTGAGCACGCCATTATAAAGGGAAATGAGGATTACGTTGAAGTTGATACGCTTGAGGCCTTTAGCATAATGGGGTCTGCAATATCCGTTATTGAAGGGCCTTTAATGGATGGCATGAAGGAAGTTGGCACCCTTTTTGGCTCAGGTAGAATGTTTCTTCCGCAGGTGGTGAAGAGCGCAAGGGTTATGAAGAAAGCTGTCGGTATTCTCGAACCATATATAAGTAGTTCGGATGAAAGCAGCAAAATTCAAAAGTCAAAGGGAACAATCGTTCTTGCCACCGTTAAGGGTGATGTCCATGATATTGGTAAAAATATTGTGAGTGTGGTGCTGGCCTGCATGGGGTATGAGGTGGTTGACCTGGGCGTGATGGTTCCGACTGATAAAATTATTAATGGGGTAATTGGCCATAAAGCCGATATTTTGGGGCTTAGCGGGCTTATAACTCCATCACTTGAGGAAATGGCAAATGTGGCCAGAGAGCTGGAGCATAGTGGATTAACTATCCCCTTACTTGTTGGTGGGGCAACAACATCCGAACTACACACTGCCCTGAAAATTGATACCGAGTATTCAGGTTCGGTTATTCACGTAAAGGACGCTTCGCTAGCCGGTGGCGTGGTTGCTGAGTTGTTATCTCCGAATCAACATGAGATGTACACTCAAAAAGTTAAGGAACGTTACGCCGGACTCCGAAGCACTTATAGCGAGCAGAAAAAAACACTGATTTCTATTGACGATGCCCGTCAAAACAGGTTTAAGTTCGATTGGAGCAGCTACACACCGCCACAACCCAACCATAGGGGAATCCAACCATTCCTAAATGTTGATATTTCGGAGTTAAGACCCTACATTAGCTGGACATTCTTTTTTCACGCCTGGGGGCTCAAGGGACGATTTCCCGAAATTCTTACCGATCCTGTTACAGGTTCCGAGGCTAAAAAGCTTCTCGATGAGGCTAACCGAATGCTGGATGACATAGCCGCAGCAAAATCAATTCGAGCGTCAGGTGTAGCAGGGCTTTTCCCTGCTGCCTCGCAGAACGACGATATTTTGGTATTTACCGACGAAACCCGAAGTTCGGTGATGGCTACCCTGCCACAGCTTAGAAATCAGCAGCTAAAGACAAATGGGGAGTTCAACCTTTCACTGGCTGACTATCTGGCACCGCTAAACTCGGGCATACCCGACTGGCTAGGTTGCTTTGTGGTAACTTCAGGAATTGGGGTAGATGAGCTGGCCCACAAGTACCGTGCTGCAGGCGACGATTACAAAGCTATCATGGTTAAACTGTTGGCCGACAGGCTGGCCGAAGCTTTTGCCGAAAAGCTACATCAGCAGGTACGAAAGGAGCTTTGGGGTTATAGACCTAACGAAAACCTCTCACCTGCCGAAGTTTTAGCTGGTAGGTATGATGGTATTCGTCCGGCTCCTGGTTATCCTGCCTGCCCCGATCACCGGGGGAAAAAGTTTATTTTTGATCTTCTTAAAGCATCCGATTTACTTGGAGTTGAGCTAACCGAAACCCTGGTTATGCAACCCCTTGCGTCGGTTTGCGGTTACTACTTCTCGCATCCTAAAAGCAGCTACTTCAATATTGGCAGGGTTACCAACGACCAGCTTGGCGATTATGCCCGTAGGTTAGGCGTAAGCCTTGAGGAAGCTGTAAGGTTTTTCCCAACAAACGTCGAACAGTGAATTTTTTAAAACGGTATAGATATTCCTGCAAGATAGAGTTTTATTTTTTTAACTTTAGTGCAGAATGTTGAAATCCGGGTTGATATTTTCCCGTCACACTTCAACAATCCATCAATATGAAGGTAATAGACATTCTAACAAAATCGCGTAGCACCTTATTCTCCTTTGAGCTGCTGCCTCCCTTAAAGGGTCATACCATAGATACCGTTTTTGACACAATTGACAGGCTGAAGGAGTTCTCGCCTGCCTACATCAATATTACCCATCATCGAGAGGATGTGGTGTACATGCCAAACACTGCAGGAGAGCCTGTTCCGGTTAAGGTACGTAGAAGACCAGGTACCATTAGCCTTGCTGCAGCCATTCACCAGCGTTATGGCATTGATGTGGTTCCCCATCTTATATGTGGCGGTTTTGATGCTCACGATATTGAAGATGCCTTGATTGATCTGGACTTCCTGGGTATTCAGAATATCCTGGTGCTAAGGGGAGATGCCGACAAAATTTCCGGCAGGTTTGAACCTAAGCGAGGAGGCCACCAGCATGCCGTTGAGCTGGTTCGGCAGGTGCAGGAGTTCAATAGGGGCATCTACCTGGAAAAGTTGATTGAAAACCCCAAGGAGTCCGATTTCTGCATTGGAGTAGGCGGTTATCCCGAGAAGCACCCCGAAGCACCTAATATTGATGTTGATATTCGCTACCTTAAGGAAAAGGTGGATGCGGGTGCCAGCTATGTGGTAACCCAGATGTTTTTTGATAACGCAGTATATTTTAAATTTGTTGAGCGTTGTCGTGAGGCTGGCATAGATGTCCCTATAATTCCGGGCATAAAACCTATCAGTGCGAAGGAGCAGCTAACAAACCTACCAAGGGTTTTCAACGTCAACATTCCGCAGGCGCTGGTTCAGGAGGTTGACCGCTGTGCCGACAACCGGCAGGTTTTTGATGTTGGGGTAGAGTGGGCGGTAGCCCAATCGAAGGAACTTAAAGCCAAGGGCGCCCCTGCCATTCACTTTTACACCATGGGAAGGGCCGAAAATATAGCTCGGGTTGCTGCAAAAGTTTTTTAGCAGTAGCATGTCCATTAGCAGAAACCATAAAAAACTAAATTTGTATAAAATCTTGTTGTTGTTGATACGCAACCTGCCATTATACAGCTCTTTATTTCTTCTGCTTAGCTTTGCTGGAGCAGCAAGAGGGCAGGCGGTATTTCTTCTGGATTCCCTACCTGCTAAAACATCCGCTACCGATACGGTTTTTATGGCCACATCGTTGAATGGGTGGAATCCTCACGATTTAATGTATGCCTTTAGCCCCGACAGCCTTGGAACACGGATACTACAATTACCTTCAGTGGTTGACACATTTGAGTACAAGCTTTGTCGGGGAAGCTGGAAAACCGTTGAGGTTTCGGCCGATGGGCGGGATATACCCAACAGGCTTTATACATCATATGATACTGTTAAGTTGAGTGTAGGGGGGTGGCGCGATATGCTGGCTAAGGGTCTGGCAGTATCTACTGCTTCTGAAAACGTAAGGTACCTGCCAACCAGCATGAGGATGCCCCAGCTTAACCGGAATAGGACCATCAGGTTATACCTGCCTCCAAACTATGCCGATGGTGGCCCTTTCCCGGTAATTTACATGCACGACGGGCAGAATCTTTTTGACGATGCCACGTCGTTTGCCGGCGAGTGGCATGTAGATGAGATTCTCGACAGCCTATACACCTACCGGGGTTTCTCGGCCATTGTTGTTGCAATTTACAACGACGATTCCGAGAGGCTTAACGAGTACTCACCATGGCGAAACGATTCGTTGGGCGCCGGTGGCGATGGCAATAAGTATGTTAGGTTTATTGTTGAAACGTTAAAACCGTTTATTGATAAGCATTACCGAACCGACCCCCGTTCGCAAAGCACAGCAATTATTGGCAGCTCCATGGGCGGGCTAATCACCCTATACGCAGCGCTGGAGTATCCTAATGTTTTTGGGAAGGCCGCCGTTTTTTCACCCTCGCTTTGGTTTTCACCCAAGGTTTTCGAGTACATTCAAAAATACAGGCGCAAAGGCGACCAACGGTTCTACATGCTCGCAGGCGAGAAGGAGAGTGAAAGGATGGTTACTGACGTTACCAGAGCAGCCGACTTGCTTAGGGCAGCTGGATTTAACAATGATTCCTACCTGATGATAAAAATTGTTCCCAACGGCAGGCATACCGAGGGATTTTGGAGCAGGGAGTTGGGCGAGGCTATTCGATATCTTTATGAATTTTAACACTTTGCAAGTATAACATCCATGTGCCTTTACGGCATTTCCGCTCTGTCTTATCTAAAGTATAAGCAAAAGGGAGCGCAAAAGCACTCCCTTTTTACATCGTATCGAATTGTGGTAGTTTACAGGTCGAAGTTGCCTGAATATGAATCAGCGTAAGAGGGCGCTACTTTAAGCCTTCTGGCGGAAGCCCATGACTTCATGGAGCTGCAGGCATAGCTGCAGTCGGGCTCGAGGTAAGTATAGCTAAGGTTATCAAAGCCATACATTTGATAGTATGTGAACACTCCGTTTCTCATAGAGGCATCGCCATCGTATGAGTAGGTTGATGTGCTCGAGGCAACAGCAATAACCCTGCCGGTAGCATTTAGGGCTGTTTTCATTGCACCTATCTGGCATGCATCGAAGCAGAACATCATTTTGGTGCTCTTGGCAGTGGAAAACTTAGTCTTAAACCACGAGCTGCTTATGTAGTACAGGTCGGTGGTAACTATGTTTCCCCTACTGCCATGTCCTGAGTAGCAAAAGGCGATTTCGTTTCCGGCAATAGATTTGCTAGCCAGGGAGTTTACTGCCGATTCAATGGCACTTTTGGTAGCATTCCCGTCAAGCAGTATGGTTACGGAGTAACCTTCGCTTACTAGCCTATTTTTCCAGTCGGTTGCATCATCGTCGCAGTACTGCAGGTCATTTTGGGTTCCGGAATAGTCCGAAATTCCAATCACCAGTGCATACTTGGCACCTTTTACTACATTTTCATCAGGTTTTACCAATTCAGCATCCTTTTCGGTGAGGGTAAAGCTGGCAATAACATCCTGTGGACGGGTATCTAGAGTAGCAAAATCCGGACGTACTGTCCAATCGTTTGAGATTGGCTCCTGCAAACGTTCATCTTCTTCCTTTGAGCAGCTAGCTACCATCATGGTGGCAAGTAGGCCTAGTAACCCTAGCCTTAACACTTTTTTGTTTCTCATAGCACTTTTAATTTGTTGGTTTGGTTAATTGGTTTGAGTTGATTTTTTGTTGAAAATGAAATTCAACATCCGAAAGTTAGGTTGATTACGCAAACAAAAGCTGATTTTGCGACAAACGACGGCTTGCTACGCACGAATAACCGGAATCGCTGCATATAAAACAAAATGGTAATTTTTAGAGTAGAAATACCTGCAGCTTACCGGAAGTTATGGTGGAGTTGGTGTAATGGCCGTTAGCCGGCTTCCATGCATGGCAAAGTAGCGGGTAGCCAACCTACCTGCTGATAAAAAATTCTAACCGACGCATACAGCAATGAGCCTGCCTTTTATGACGAAAAAGCCCGGTTTTTTTAAGGGTTGATTTGGCAGCCCAAGGGGTTCTCTGAATAATAGCTATTATTCGGTAACACTCTTTACCACAAACCCTAGTTTTTTCATATCATCCCAGAAGCTAGGGTAAGCTTTATTGGTTACCATCGGGCTGTCTATGATCACTTGAATGCCTCTTACTGCAATAGAGACAAGAGCAAGTAGTATGCGGTAATCGTTTTTTGACTCAAACTCAACACTTTTAAGCCGGCTTAGGCCTGAGGTTCCGTTAAAGGTTGCCACCTGGGTTCCGTTAATGCTTTTCAGCTCTACTTTTGCTCCTACCTTGACAAGCTCTTCCGTGAGGAGCTGCATCCTGTTGGGGTCTGCAGCATTAAGGCTTTCAATTCCCTTCATCTCAAATGGAATACCCAGACCTACACAGGTTGTAATAGCGCATGGGAGAAGATTGGGATAGCTGGTAAAATCGTGGGTAAACTTACCGGTCAGCTTACCCTTTCGCTTAATGCTGATGCCGTCGGGCATAATTAGGGTTGAAATGCCAAAATCGTTGTAGATATGCCGAATAGCCGATTCGTTCTGGAATGTGTCAATTTTCAGCCCGTTAATCTGCAGCTCACCCTTTTGGGCAAGGGCAACCATTTGGTACCAGCACGAAGCTAACGACCAGTCGGGTTCAATAACCATCTCTGACCCATCGTTTATCTCATGCTCCACCAGCACCTCGTCCTCCTTCCAATCGGTGTTAACACCCAGGTACTGAAGTGCCCGAAGGGTGGTACCAACGTAGTTGGAGCTAAGAATTCTATTACACACCTCTTCAATTTGGTCAATGCTGGCGGTAGGGGCAAAGAGCAGCTTGCTCTCAATAATTTTACTGTTAATGGATCCGTCAACCCGTTGAATGATCCCGGAAAGGTTCTTGCCGGTAAGCCGGAAAGGCGGTCTGCCGCTACGCTTCTCGTAGCTAACGTTTAAACCGCTTTTTTGAAGAACCTTAACAATTCTCTCTGTTGATCTATCCTTAAGGATGTTTGATGATGAGAGAATCCACTCGCCGCCAAAGTAGTTGAGGAAGGCCCTGATATGCCTTAAGGCTTTTGCCGAGGTTCCCCGATTCTTTTTAATTCCCTCGTTGATTACCTCGCTGTTTACTATTTGTGCGTCCTCCGATTCGGTGGTTAGCCGCTGGGTAAGGTTGGAGCTTTTGAGAATGCGAATAACCAAAAACTTGTGGTTCATGGGTTTGGAGGGAGAAAGGGTAATTTCACCTTTCAAATTTTGATCGGCTTTCGAAATGGCATACTTAATCATGGTGCATCGAATTAAATTATGATATGGTCCCAGCGGTAAATGTAAGTAAAATGAAGCTAATTAATGCAAGCCACCATATCATAATTCATGGGGCAGTTGATTATCAGCTTGATAGGTTATCGCGAAGGTACTTGTCCAGCTCCAACCAGCCGATGTCGTACCTTAGCATCCCCTCTGAAGCTACGCTTATCTTTCCGGTTTCCTCCGAAACCACAATGGCAATGGCATCGGTAACTTCAGTTATTCCAATTGCCGATTTGTGGCGCATACCGTAGTGAGGTGGCAGGTTGATGTTTTCTGTTATGGGAAGCACGCACCGTGCGGCTAGAATCCGGTCGTTAACAATGATAACTGCCCCATCGTGCAGCGGGCTATTCTTAAAGAAAATATTTTCGATCATCCGGGTTGATGTGTCGGCATCAATAATATCGCCGCTCTCGGCGTAAAGCTGCAGCTCCGATTTTCTGGCAATCACAATTAACGCACCGGTTCGGGTTTCCGACATGTTTCGACAAGCCTTGACTATGGCATCAACCTTAACAAGAATTTGCTTCTCGCGTTTTTTTGGAAAGAAGAAGTTTTCAAACGAAAATCGCCTTCTGTTAATGTACCGGTTGCCTATAAACAGGAGGAACTTTCTTATTTCCTGCTGAAACACTATGATCAGTGCAAGCACTCCAACACCGATAATTTGTCCCAGTATGCTGCTCAGAAGCTCCATGTTGAGAGCTCGTACTACTAACCAGAATATGTAGAGCAGCACAATGCCAACGAAAATGTTTATTGCTACGGTTCCCCGTATGAGCATGTACATCTGGTAGAGCAAAAATGCCACCAGAACAACGTCTATCACATCGAGTGCCCTAATGGTTATGAAAAGGTTGGTCATTGGCAAATAGATTATTTTAAAGTCTGGCGCTCGGTTACAAAATAATGTAAGTAGAGTGTTGTGGCATGAGTTGGCTTAAATGTACTGGTAATCGGGTTGACGGGTGGTGCTTTCGACCAGCTTAATAGCCTCGGTCGCCTCCCGAACATCGTGAACCCTCAGTATGGTTGCACCGTTCAGAAGCGCCATGGTGTTAAGCGCCGTTGTTCCATTGAGGCATTTAGCTGCTGGAATTCCCAATGTTTTGCTAATCATCGATTTACGCGATAGCCCTACGAGTATTGGCCGCTCAAAAAGCCTGAATGCCTGTAAATTTTTCAGAATGGAAAAGTTATGGTCAACGGTTTTGCCAAAACCAAAACCCGGATCCACAATAATATCGCTCACCCCAAGCTGCTTTAGCTGTTCTATTTTTCCGTTCAGATAGGTGATAATCTCCCGAATAACATTGTCGTATGTAGGGTTCTGCTGCATGGTTTCGGGGGTTCCCCTCATGTGCATCAGCACATATGGAATTTTGAGCTCGGCAATGGTGCTGAACATTTCAGGGTCAAGCTCTCCAGCTGAAATGTCGTTTATGATGTTCGCCCGATAATCGCCAACAGCCATACGGGCAACCCTCGATCTGTAGGTATCAACCGAAATTATAGCTTCGGGATATTTCTTTCGGATTGCATGCAGGGCTTTCGCTAGCCGTTTAAGCTCCTGCTGCTCGCTAACGGGTTTAGCTCCCGGGCGAGTGGAGCATGCTCCTACATCTATAATGCTTCCACCCTCACGAATAATTTGCTCGGCGCGTGCGGCTATTCTAAACCCCAGCTTGTAGCGACTTCCACTATAGAATGAATCGTCGGTTACATTGATTATTCCCATAACCAGTGGTTTATCCAAGCTGATAATTCGGCCATTGCTGGTCATGGTTTTCCTCTGCTTGAGATACGACGGCGGTTGTTCCATTTTTTGCTATATTGCGGCTTGTTCGATGGCTAAAGTTACTAAACATTGATGTAATTTTGCCACAGCAAGTTGATTTTTGCTGCAAAGGTAAACATTTTACTCATGGCACTGATTGTTATTGAAGGTCTCGATGGCGCTGGTAAGTCAACTCAAATAAACCTGCTGGGTTCTTTTTTAACCCAAAAGGGTGTTGCCAGCCATTTCCTTCATTTTCCCAGGGTTGACGCACCATACTTTGGAGAGCTGATTGCCCGTTTCCTTCGAGGCGATTTGGGTAGAATTGATGAGGTTGATCCCTATGTGGTAGCCATGCTTTATGCGCTTGACCGGATGGATGCGTCGGGTTTAATTAAATCGTGGCTCAAAACTGACGAGGTGGTTCTGCTCGACCGCTATGTTTACTCCAACATTGCCTTTCAGTGCGCTAAACTTAACGACAGCAGTAGGGTTGATAAGCTAAGAAGCTGGATTTTAAACCTTGAATTTGACTATTTTGCCATTCCGAAACCCGATATTAGTATTTTTTTAGACGTTCCATTTGAATTTACCAGTAAGCGCCTTTCCGAGCAGAGGGAGGGCGCTGATAGGGAATACCTTAACGGGAGGGACGATATTCACGAAAAGGATTTGAATTTCCAGCAACGGGTTCGAGAGGTTTACCTGCTACAGCAATCGCTTGACCCACAATTTGTGGTTATTCCTTGCTATGACGAACATGGCTCAATGCTGGAGCCGGATAAAATTTTTAACAGAATTGTTGAGGCCATTCTGGTACATAAAGCATTAGTAATTTGACATTTAAATTGAAAAGTTTCTACTTATGAAGCAGGTCGTTATCATTAGCAGGTACCTTTTAGCCGTGGTATTTATTTTTTCGGGATTTGTAAAAGGCATAGATCCCATGGGTTCAGCCTATAAGTTTCATGACTACTTTATGGCTTTTCACATGAATTTTATGCAGCCCCTGTCGCTAGCTTTCGCCTTTATTCTTTGCGCAGCTGAGCTGCTCATTGGCTTAATGTTGCTTTATGGTGTAAATCTTCGGATTGCTGCATGGGGTGTTTTTATATTCATGCTTGCCTTTACGCCCCTTACCCTTATCCTGGCTATTTTTAATCCGGTTTCGGATTGCGGCTGTTTTGGCGATGCCCTACACCTGACCAATTGGCAAACATTTTTCAAAAATATTGTCCTCCTGTCGGCTGCATATACTTTCTTCAGGTACCGGGCGTCACTTCCTCCTTCATTTGGCGAGAAAAAACAGTCTGCTATGTTTGCTGTTCTCTGTGTTGTGGCTTTTCTTCCCCCAATTCATGGTTCGCTGCATGAACCCTTGTACGACTTCCGCCCATTTCATGTGGGTGTTAACATTCATCAGGCAATGATATATCCCGATGGTGCCCCTGCTGATGTGTATAAAACAAAGCTCTACTATAAGAAAAATGGGGAGGTAAAGGAATTTGACGAATCTAACTATCCATGGCAGGATTCTTCGTGGACTTTTGTTGATTCCAAATTTATACTCGTAAAGAAGGGTTATACACCGCCCATTTCGAATTTCTCCCTTCATTCGGTTGATGGAGTTGACCTAACCGATACGATTATTCAATCAACGGGTTATACTTTTCTGGCAGTTTCCCCCCAGCTCGAAAAGGCTGGAGTAAAAGCTCAGGAGCAAGTGAAGAATATATTTATGGGCGCAACCGAGAGGGGGTATAAATTTTACTGGGCCACTGCCTCTTCGGGAGAAGCAATGGAAAAAATTAAGGTAAACAGTAGGGTTGAACTTCCATTTGTACTAGGTGATGAGGTTACTCTGAAAACCATAACCAGATCGAACCCCGGTCTAATTCTTATTTACAACGGGACAATTATTGGGAAGTGGGGTTGGCGCGATATTCCTGAGCAACTTTTTAAAAATCCCGATTTACTTGCATGGCAGCTAAACAACCAGCGGTTAATAGCCGGAAATAGACTTACTGCTACTTTGGTGCTTATGCTAATGCTGGCATTTATAGCACTTAAGCCTTGGAAGTAGCTTACTTTTAAACTCCACGGGTGAACTTAAAACATAAAAAAGGATAAAGGGTAAAGAAAACTTCTTACCAAATTAAACCTTACCTTTTGGTTTTCATCGAAATTATAAAGATTTTTTAATCTTTACCCAACGATGGGAGTGAAGCAACTTTGTTCGGTTTGGCTAATCCTGCTGGCTAATATAATGCTACAGGTTCATGCTTTTGTACCCCATCATCACCACAACGGTCAGGTTTGCTTTGATGGATACTCCGTAAACATTACAATTCCGAACGATGGAAATGATGCAAGGAACAACCCTGCTCATCCCACCGACGAGGATGCTGAATGCTGTGCGCTAAAGCATGACTACCTGATTCCCGACGATGGGTTTGAATATAAACCTGCGGTTACCAATATTCATCATGGCTTTAACATAGCTGGTGGCTTTATTACTTCTTGTGCTTCAATTCCTTTTCAAATATTTTTGGTAAACACAAGGTTGTATGGGGGTTATACTAACAATTTTCATTTTTCTAGCTACGTAAGCATTCCTGGTCTACGGTCTCCTCCGGCTAAAAACCTCTTATAGCCTAATCTTTTCCAACCACCTAAATGGTGGATCTTCCTGTAATTTACTCAAGTTTAAGTGACTGTTTGTGAATCAGCTGCGTTTCGACGTTTAGCTGCTTGCAGGTAAATAGTTCATGGAGGATGATTTCAAAAAAAATCTTTAAGTTTTCTTGCATTCAACGTAAACGCTTGAAATGCAAAAATATACGTAATTACAGTGTAACTTAAAATTTTATATACGGATGAAGCGGTTATTCATTCTGATTTTTAGCATTACAATTTATGGCTGTAGCCACACTGCCGATAGCAGTGCTGGTGCAGCCCATCAACATGACGAAAGTAGTCATGAAGCTGAGGCCGGTGATGATGCTCAAACCTTTACCATTTATACATCAACCTGTGAGCTATTTGCCGAAGCTAAACCTTTTGTTGTTGGGACAACTACTACAGTGTTGTCCCATTTTACTAATCTTGCCGATTTTAAACCTCTTACAAGTGCGGCTATTACCATAAAACTGACGGTGAATGGTAAAGAGTACTCC
>DCDD01000095.1 GCA_002316235.1 Bacteroidales bacterium UBA1064 | reverse complement strand
TTTTCCCAGCTGAAAATGTGGTGCGCTTTGTCCCAAATTCTTTATTATTTGTCCCAAAAAAACAAATTATGGTGCAGCTATCAATATTTGCAGCGTTCTTTTAGCATTAAGTCGAGCTTGTTTAGGTTAGCGAAGATGGGGAAGGGTAAGCATGTATCCTGCCAGGTTAGCTGCGGCCATGACTATTGCGGTTTGAACAATACCCAGCAGCGGGATCATCACCAGCGTAACCGCAATAACCCCAAGGGCTGAACCCCACAGATCGGCGGAGTAGCTCCTTGCCGCAGGATTTACTCCACCAGGGATTGCCCGCGTCCAAAGCACGTACTGGTAGCCAACGATGGTAGATGGTATAAGGGTAAGAAGCGCAACAACCAGCATTAAAGGCCACATCGAAATGGAATCGCGTAGCATCCAAACCAGGGGAACGAGTAAAAAATAGAGCGCCATGGCCGCTACTAGTCCTTTAGCAGTAAACTTCATGGTTTTAGGAAGGATATATGCTCCAAGAGCCAGGCCGGCCATGAATAACGCCACTATCAGTCCTATTCCGGCATAGAGGAATCCAAAAAATACTTGAAACATCAGGATGATGATCATCTCAGCCGAGGCCCCCGAAAATCCGGCAAGGAACATTCCCCTTAGCGGTTTCCCAAGTAAAAAAAGAGGTAGCATCACTACAGCCAAGCATACCAGCATCCACACCAAATGGTTGCTGCCAAACTGCCCCAGGTAGCTCATGGTAAAAAGAAATACCGGATAGGGATGGTTATCGGTATCTGGCATGGCGTCGCTCAGGATGCTGGCATGGAAAAACCGGTTACGGCTAGCCAGGTAATCATCATCAATAAAATCGGGGTTTACATAGGTGTTGAGCCCTGCCATTCCCCTCTCAACGGCAAGCCTCGAAATGTCGATGCGAATCTCCCCATCGGAAGCCAGCAGGTAGTCCCTTTCGCCCGGCACCACCTCAACGTTGGCAAATACGGCTGTCAGGGTGTTGTAAACTGACGAAATGGCCCGTTGCCTTTCGGGGCTGGCGTAGTTTCCCACCGGCGGAAGGTTGAAACAGACCACCCCGTTGCTTAATAGATGGCTCCTAACCGTCTTCATAAACTCCACTGTGTAGTAACGGTTGAGCTGAAGGCTTACCGGCTCGGGCAGGGCTACTATAATTACATCGTACCGCTTGCTAGTTTCAGCAAGGTACCTCCGGCCATCATCCCTGATAAATCTCACACGCCGATTTTCGGGAAGCGGTGCATGCTTTTCACAAAGCTTCAGCAGCGGCCCATTCACCTCAACGTAATCAACGTGAGCGTTTTTATACTTTAACAGCTCAGCTGTAAGCCCGGCATACCCCCCTGACACCAACAGTATTTCCGAAGGGTTACTACGCTGAAGCATTGCGTAGTGCACACCTTCCTCGGCAGCCACGGGGTTACCGGTTCCAAAAAGCAGCAAACCATTCTCAAAAAAGTTTAGCTGACCGCCATAATCCGTAACGGTGATGCTTCCGTAGGGCGACTCCTTCACCGCCAGAACCCGCTGCCCGTGCATAATGTTCTGTTCAATAAGCCTGTCGGCTTTTGCAGCCATGAACACAGCCATAACAAGGAAAAACATCAGGGGAACAGTTGTGATTCCTTTTCCTGGCCTGATCACCGATATGATAAGGGTGGCTATGCCTCCTATGACCAGGACCGACTGGTAAACCGTGAGGAAATGTATGATGATGAGCGATACCAAGATTCCACCCGCCATGCTTCCAAGCGATTCCATCGAGTAAACCCTTGCGTAGCATGGGTCTTCGGCATTAAAACGGCTCACCATTAAAGCGTAGGCAATGCCTGCAGGAACTGCCACCGGAATGAGCAGGAAGGTTGAAATGGCAATGGTGGCGATGGGTGGTGAAAGCACCCCAACAGGAAAGAACAAATTCTTAATGTAGCCAATGCTAAAGGTAACGATAACCGCAGCAATGCACTGGAATAAGATTAGCCTGCTGATAACAGTAAAGACATCACTACCCAATTTCGCCTTTCTCCCTAAAACCGATCCAAGGCCAGTAAGCAGCATCCAAAGGCCAATAACCCATGTTTGGGTAAACTCGTTACCCTGAAAAACCTTGGTAACCTGTCGCAGAATTAGTATCTGAAATGAAATGGAGGCGAGGCCTGCGGCAAATGCCATAATGCCCAACTCGTGGGTTGTAACCAAAGTAGAGCATTCATTTTGACTGATTTTCTTGTGTATGCGATGGCTGGATCCCGTAAAGTACCGTAAATGCCAGAATATATGAATGGCTGCTACCAGGCTCATGGCAATACCAAGGTTAACATGCCATTTCAGGGCAGAGGAAATAAATGGCCAATCAAACTTGTAGCTAATTAGGATGGCCAGCAACAGACCCAGCACCACACACCCAAGGAATACAGCCAGAAGGGTGTAGTTCCAAATTTTACGGTGAAGGTTTTTGGAGAGTATGCCCAGGTAAACCAGCAAGCTGCCCATAATGTAAACTACGCCAATACCCATGCCAATCAGCAGTAAATGGTAGGGCATATTCATAACCGGCAGATTTAATTCATTTTAAAATCCTTTTCCTCAAACACAATGGCCTCGTAGGTAAAAATCTCGGCATCCCTCCATCCGTCCCAGCCAATAAGAGCCTTGTCGCGTGCACAATGGCCAAGGAATTCCTCAAGGCTCCAGCCTGTTTCGGCGGCAACTTGTGGGAGAAATGTTCCGGAGTGTCCGCCTTTCCGGATGTATATGCCATGCCTGCCCAGCTCTATCTCGTCAATGCTGCTAATTTTTTTCATTGGAGTAAGCACCGAAATTTCAATTTCAACTTCACCAAGCTCATTACGGGTTACAGGGGGAAAACGGTAATCCTCCGTAGCGGCAGCAACGGCCATGGCCATAACCACCTGGTAGAGTGGAGTAGTAGTGGAGAAGCTGCCAATACAACCCCTAAGCTGTCCGTCCCTGCGAAGAGTAACAAATGCACCGGCATTGGTCTTCAGGTTAGCGCTCAGGTTCTGCAAATCTGGAGGTGTTGGCTTTAAGCCGTTGAGGTGGTCGGTAATGGTTTTACGCGCTAGCTTAAGCAGCTCCATTTTGTCCTCTTCGGTCAAAGAAAAATCACCAGACCTATTGCTTTCCCTCACGGCAGCAATGGCCCAGTAACCCACTACCCTATCTTTTTCGCCGTATGGCGAATCACCCGAATTCATGTAGATGAGGGGTTGGTAGGTAATCCCTTTAATTTTTTCGGTCATCTTCAGCAGGGTTAGCCCCGAAGTCCAACCACACATGGCGGTAACCAGATTGTCAGCACCAGAGTTTTCAGAGTTCAGCTTAGCTTTCATGAATGCTGAAGACGAGTTCGAAACAATTGCATCAGCCATGCTTTTGTCGGATTTTGTGGCCTCAGCATATGTCGGGTAATGCGAAAAGTCTGAACTTATTACAAACAGGTTTTCCTCGTTTAGGTATGGGGCAAGAACTTCGGCGAGCAGGGTGCTGGTACTTTGCGATTCACCACCGATGATAAGAGGAACAATGCAGAATTCATGCTTAAGCCAGTACTGGAGAAAGGGGAGCTGCACCTCCAGCCCATGCTCCCGCTCGTGGGGCATGGGATCGTCGTTGATAAAATCGTACCTATCGGCCAGCTCCTTTGCCAGGTCGTCAACCTTAACACGCCCAAGGGGGGTGATAAAATGACCTTGGGTATATGCTGATACACCGTTGAAGTACATGGTGTGGCTGGAGCCAATCAAAAAAATATGCTTAAACTTCCTTTCCCTGTCGAGCTGCTTAAAACCTGCAGCTGCAACAGGCGCGGAGAAAACGTACCCTGCATGGGGAACTATTAAAGCTATTGGTTGAGATGTAAGGCTAACCTCAGCCGCATCAAAATAACCCTGCAAATCCTTTACCAGCTGCTCCCTGGAGGCTGGGTAGAACGATCCGGCAACTGCAGGTTGACGGTCAACTCCCCTACTACTTCCACCCGTTTGCCCTTTACATGACGATTCCATTGCTACTAGTGTTATTAGTAAACTTATCGTTACAAAATATCGTGATTGAAAGCCCGGCATGATAGCACGAATATTTACCTTTCCCATTCAAAGTTATTTCAAAATAAAAGAAAAATCAAGTTCATATCACTCCAGCCAGCTACCATAAGACAACTTTGGGAAAAGTTGCTAAAACCTATTCAAATTCCCGATGGTTAGAAGGCTAACGGTTGGTCGGGAATAGGGTAAGCGAGGAGTTGAAATTCAGAAATGCTAAAAATTAACCCGTTCGCATTCAGCTTCCAACACCGTCCGATTTCGTTAAGATAAATTTAGGGGTTCGGTAAGATTGTTTAAAAACAGGGTTATATTTGTGCTAGACTAGTAAGCTAAAATGCCGGCAAAAAAGAAGGAAATACTTACTGTTGAGCAGGGCAGGCCTTTTATGTTTATTGCACTGTCCACCACGCTTAACCTAAATAAACTACTCTGGGCTGCTAGCAACCATTGTGGCTTAAGGTTGGTTAGAAATGCCGAGTTAGAACAGCTCATAGGTGTATCCTCGTTTACCGACAGAACAAGCAAACCAGGCTTAATTGTCTCTCTTTTTCCAAACCGAAGCAGCAATGGTCTTGTAGTTGGCCAGCTACCAAATGTTGACTATATAGTTGAAATAAACGGAAATGCTGCAGAAGCTGAAGTAAAAATCCTATCCGCCTGTCTCAGGGGCTTTCAGGGCATACAGGCAGCCATTACCATTAACCCATCAAAAATAAAAATTAGTGAACCCTTTTGTCCGGAGTAAACAAGTTGCTGGTCTCCAAATTCTCAGCGCTAACCCACAAGTCCAAGGCTACCACCAACAAAACCTTTGTTAAACTGTGTTAAGGTAACACCCTTCAAAATCATTCCCGTTATCTTTGTTTTTATGAGCAGAAAATTACTTTGGATTCTAACAGTAGTTATTGCCATCGCATCTATCGGCCTGATATTCCTACAGTCGAGGTGGATAGGGGTCGCCCTGCAGATAAAGGAGGAGCAATTTGTTCAAACGGCAAGCCTTGCCATGGAGCGAATTATTGATGAGGTTGAAAAGCAGGAAACAGTTTTTCAGGTAATTGACGAGATAAAGCCATACTACTCGGTCAACACTAAAAGCAGCGCCAGGCTAGACTACCAGCAAAACATTCTGAACAAAACAAAAAGCGGGATTCGGACCAAGCAAATCAACCAGCAGGTGCTCACCTTCAGCAGCCTTGATTCTGTGAAAATACCCTCCATCACCAAGAAGTTATGGGACAGCAGCTTGGTGAGCATCAACAACGGCGACCTGCATATACCCAGCCTATCGAAGGGTAAAAATTTGAAAAATATTGACCTGGGACTCGATGAGAAGCTGGTTAACAAGACCATTTTTGTGGAGAACATTGTTGACAAGATGATTCGGGTGGAGCTGCCCATTCAGGAGCGCATTTCGCAGGTACAGCTCGACTCTATTGTGCGCCGTGAATTGCTACGCAAGGGAATAAAAGCCCGCTACGAGTACAGGATAACCAACGAAAGGGATAGCACCATTTATGCCAGCCCTAAGTTTAAGGCCGATTTCAAAGGTCTTGTGTTAAAGGATAAGCTTTTCCCAAACGATTTCTTTGCACGCAGGTATTTCCTTACCCTTTACTTCCCCAACCAGAAGACATACCTGCTCAACTCGCTGGGTCGAATCACCCTTTCATCGCTGGCGCTCACCTTTCTAATTGTCTTCACCTTTAGCGTAACCCTTTACATCATATTCAAGCAGAAAAAAATTTCGGAGATAAGAAACGATTTCGTCAACAACCTTACGCACGAGCTAAAAACGCCCATCTCCACCATTTCGCTGGCAGCGCAAATGCTCAACGACAAATCTATACCGCTTGAACGAAAAAATTTAGACTACCTTGGCACCCTGGTTGCCGACGAGAGCAAACGGCTCGGGTTGCAGGTGGAAAAGGTGCTACAAATGGCCATCTTTGAGAAAGCCAAGCTAAAACTTCGGCTCAAGGAGGTGAACGTCCACGAAATTATCAAGCGGGTATCCAACAACTTTGCCCTCCAGCTTCAATCCGAAAACGGGGTGCTTAAGCTTGAGCTCGACTCCGATAAACCGGTGGTGTTAGCCGATGAGGTGCATATAACCAACGTGGTAAACAACCTCCTCGACAATGCCGTGAAGTACAAAAAGGGCAATCCCGAAATAACTATTTTTACCAAGAATAGCACTGACGGGATAGTGGTAACATTTCAGGACAACGGAATTGGCATTAGCCGGGAAAACCTGCGAAAAATATTCGATCAGTTTTACCGCGTACCTAGTGGTAACATTCACAACGTGAAGGGCTTTGGACTTGGACTAAGCTATGTGAAAAAAATTGTTGAGGCACATGGGGGTCGAATTTGGGTTGAAAGCACCCCTGGCGAGGGTAGCCTGTTCTCAATATTTTTGCCATGGAATGGCCCTTCAGAAAAAAAGTAAAACCATAAACCAAAATCCATTACAATCATGGAAAAAAGAACAATTCGAGTGCTGCTGGCCGAAGATGATGAAAACCTGGGGTTTCTGCTTAAAGAGTACCTCCAGGCCAAGGAATACGATGTAGATCTTTACAAGGATGGCGAAAAAGCCTACCGGGGTTTTCAGAATAACTACTACGATATCTGCATACTTGACGTAATGATGCCCATTAAGGATGGATTTACACTGGCCAAAGAAATTAGGATGGCTAATCCCGCCATGCCCATCCTTTTCCTTACGGCCAAATCGCTCAAAGAAGATGTAATTGAAGGATTCTCAATAGGTGCCGACGACTACATGACCAAGCCCTTCAGCATTGAAGAGCTGCTGATGCGTATCGAAGCCATACTCCGCCGCACCCGTAAGGATTCGCCCGACAGCGAGCAAAGCTCCTTCCAGATTGGCCGTTACCTATTCGACGCTACCAAGCAAACCCTACAGCTCGACGACGAGGTACGCAAGCTTACCACCAAGGAGAGCGAGCTGCTAAAATACCTTTGCATCAACAAAAACTCGCTGCTCGACCGTAATTTTGCGCTGAAAACCATCTGGGTGGACGACAGCTACTTTAACGCCCGCAGCATGGATGTGTACATCACAAAACTCCGAAAATACCTGGCCGATGATCCAACCATCGAAATTATCAACGTTAGAGGAAAGGGGTTCAAGCTTATTTTTTAGCCTGGGTACTGCAACCAAAAATCTATTTACGCATATATTTGTAGCGTAAAATGCTTTTTTGGCTGTTTTTTGCATTGTAAAAAAAATATTCTTACCTTTAGGTAGCTGAAATTGAATGCCGGTATGGATAAAATTATTATTGAACCCACCCTTGAAACACCTCGTGTTGTGCTGGACAGAGACAGCTCCATAATTGAGTTTTCAGGAAATTCTCTACCGGAGGATGTTAACACTTTTTACGCTCCTATTCTTGAATGGATCGACAACTACGTTGACAATCCCAACCAGCAAACCGAGGTCAGCATGAACTTTGACTACTACAACACCTCCTCGTCAAAAATGATACTCCGAATACTCGAAAGATTTCGCGACATCCACCGTAAAGGCTATCCCGTGGTTGTCAACTGGCTTTACATGGAGGATGATGAGGATATGGTGGAAGCCGGTGAGGATTTTGCCGACCACCTGAAAATCCCCTTCAAGTTTATCCCAATTCAGCACTAGCAGCTAAACCAAAAACCGACTCAATGGCTACCCCGTCAAAATTAAAAGTATTCTCCAACCGCCTTTTTGGCAGGTTCAAGAGCACAGAAGAGGTTGAATCGAATCGCAAGGCGCTTGAGGTCGAATACTACGAATGGGTTGAGTTTGCCCAATCGGATGATTATAAACGCTTTGAAGAGCTTAAAAGTTGGGAAGCAACCAAGGAGTACCTCACCGTAAAAAAGGAGGTTGAGGCCATTAAATACTCCGAATCGCCTGAACAAAGGGAGGAGCAGGAGCTAAAAAAACTTTCCCGCAGCCACTCCATCAGAAACTTCCTCAAAATAGCCAAATCCGAAACCCCCGATTTTTACCAGAAAATGGAGCATTCCCAGCTGGTAAAGGAACTAAAGGAATTGCAGCAATTCATTGCAGCTCCTGATTATCAAGCCAAAAAAAATCAGTATAGAAAAGATAACTCAGCAGAGTACCAGAAGGAGCTTAGACTCAAGGAATTGCTAGGTAATCCCGATATTAAAAAGTATATAAAACTTGAAAAGGAGAATGATTTAAAAGAGTACTTTCAAACTGAAAATTCCGAACAACTCAAGCGGTACAACGAGCTATCCGAAAAGGTTAGCACCGAAGATTTTAAAAACCGTAAGGCCTACCTGCTTAGTAAGAATAAGTTTGAGCAAACCGATGCCTACAAGAACCTTCAGGAATTTAAGCAGCTGGAGTCGTCGGAAAAAATAAAATGGTTCTTCCGGCTGAACCGCAGCAATAAATTTGATGACCTGAAAGCATGGAACCTAGCTTTTTACGATGATTTTGACTCAAAAAATATTGACCCCCACAAGTGGCTCACGAAGTTCTTTTGGGGCGAAGCCCTTGTTGGCAAACCGTACTCTTTTACTACCGACAACCAGAACTACACCGAAAAGGGAAATATTGAAATTGGCAACAGCACCCTAAAGATTATTACCCGCAAGGAGGCCAGCGAGGGGCTGGCATGGGATAAAAAGTTTGGATTTACTCCAAAAGCATTTGCCTATACCTCGGGTATAATCAACACCGGCCACTCTTTCAGGCTTAAGGAAGGAAGAATTGAGGCAAAGGTTCGTATGAGCAGTGTGCAGGGTATTAGCCACGCCTTTTACCTGGTGGGCAACGAGATGCTTCCAGAGGTGGATGTATTCCTGAAAAATAACGCTAAGCCGAGTGGCATTTCAGCAGCTTACTTCTGGCCTAACGGCAAGAGCAAAGTAGCCAAATCGGTATCCTCCATTGGTGGGTTAAAGCTAGGCGAGAACTTCTACATCTTTGGTGTTGAATGGGATTCGAACAACATTGTATGGACCATCAACGGCATCCCGTATAAGGTTGAGCCCAACCGCCACCCCGGTATCTCCTACTACATGGTATTTACTTCTGCAGTTAAAGGAAGCGTTGACGACTCCCTGCTTCCCGCCACCCTTGAACTCGACTGGGTAAAGTGCTGGGAGAAAAAGGAATAACGTTAAACTCTCTACGCAAATAGCTACCACTGCCTAGCCGTTACCCGAAGCACGGTTTTAAAGTCCTCATGGTAGGTCATCTGGGTATCAAACTGCCAGCTCCACTCCCTGATGGTGCAACCGGGTATTCTGACAAAAACAGTTGGATTAGCGCCAACCAGGTTTCCATCTTCATCGTAGTACTCCTCCTCGTAGTCGGAAACCAGCAACGTGCGCCCCACTGGAAGCTGGTCAACATGCCTTTGCTGAATCTGTTCCGAAAGCTCGTGGAGCTGCTCGTTACTCAGCTTCCCCTTATGCCTGAGATAGGCTATAGGAATATCGTTTAGCTGGCTGAGAAGGTTGAGCGAAACAACCAAATCCTCATCAAACGTGGGCAGGGTGATGTTCCTAATAAAGTTCTCGAGTTCAAAAAATGTCAGCTTTCGGGCATGGCGTTGGGCTATAAAATCGACCAGGCCACCGGTAAGGTCAACCGTTTCGAAAGATACGGAGCTAGCACCGTAAAACCTATTAACTACCTGGGGTGGGTGGATAATATCGGTAAGAACGAGCGTGCTGCCATGTTGTAGAATCTCATCAACAGGAACATCGAGCAGGTTGCCGCTTCCGAGTATCCTCACAGTTTTGGCTTTTTGCCGCAGCAAACTTTCAATGATTATCTGCCTGGAATTTTCCAGATGAGCTATCCAGCCCTGCTGCTCACTAATGTAACGCCGCATGATGGCAGCCTGGTCGGATGTATATCCAAGCCTTCTAAGTGCAGAGTGGCTGTTCACCGCAGGAATAGTTTAGTCCATTTTAAGAACAGCCAGAAAAGCCTCCTGTGGAACCTCAACGGACCCAATTTGGCGCATCCGTTTTTTACCCTTCTTTTGCTTTTCAAGCAGCTTACGCTTGCGGGTAATATCGCCTCCGTAGCATTTTGCCGTAACGTCCTTCCGAACGGCCTTAACTGTTTCGCGGGCAATAATCTTGGCTCCAATGGCAGCTTGGATGGCAATGTCGAACTGCTGGCGTGGTATCAAGTCCTTGAGTTTTTCGCACATTTTACGGCCAAAATCGTAGGCATGGTCAATGTGAATAAGTGATGATAGCGCATCAACCATCTCGCCGTTGAGCAGGATGTCGAGCTTAACCAGCTTGGCTTCCTGGTATCCATCCAGAAAATAGTCGAAGGAGGCGTAACCTCGGGAAATGGATTTAAGCTTATCGTAGAAGTCGAAAACAATCTCGCTGAGGGGCAACCGGAATGTGAGCTCCACCCTATCCGAGGCAATGAAGACTTGATTCTTCAGCACCCCACGCCGGTCAATGCAAAGTTTAATGACGGTTCCAAGATACTCCGACTTGGTAATAACCTGAGCATTTATAATCGGCTCTTCAATGTAATCTATAACGGTTGGACCAGGTAATCCGCTGGGATTATGCACCTCAACTATTTCTCCCTTGGTGGTGTGAACACGAAACGAAACGTTGGGCACGGTAGTAATAACATCCATGTCGAATTCACGGTACAGCCTCTCCTGAACAATTTCCATGTGAAGCAGCCCAAGAAATCCACAACGGAATCCGAAGCCCAGTGCAAGCGATGACTCCGGCTCAAAGGTGAGAGAGGCGTCGTTTAGCTTCAGCTTTTCGAGCGATGAGCGCAAGTCCTCATACTCATCGGCATCAACCGGGTAGAGACCAGCAAAAACCATTGGCTTAACATCCTCGAATCCTGCAATTGCCTTGTCGCATGGCGAGTCAACATGGGTAATGGTATCGCCAACCTTCACCTCCGACGACTCCTTGATACCCGATATGATGTAGCCCACATCGCCCGCGCTGATTTGGTTTCGGGGTTGAAGCTTCAGCTGAAGAATTCCCACCTCGTCGGCGGTGTATTCAAAGCCGGTATTTACGAACTTTACCCTATCACCCGTTCGAATGGTACCGTTAACCACCTTGAAGTAGGCAATAATTCCCCTGAAGGAATTGAACATAGAGTCGAAAACTAAGGCCTGAAGGGGGGCCTCAGGATCGCCCTTGGGAGGAGGAATACGGTTTACAATAGCCTCCAGTACCGCATCGACTCCAAAACCAGTTTTGGCGCTAACCGCCAAAATTTCATCACGCTTACAACCTATCAAGTCAACAATTTGATCTTTAACATCCTCCACCATAGCCGAATCCATATCAATCTTGTTGATGACCGGAATAATCTCCAGGTCATGGTTAATGGCCAGGTACAGGTTGGAGATGGTTTGGGCCTGAATACCCTGCGTGGCATCAACAACCAGCAATGCACCCTCGCACGAGGCAATGGCACGCGACACCTCGTATGAGAAATCCACATGACCAGGGGTATCAATCAGGTTGAGGGTGTATGTTTCATTCCCGTAAGGATAAACCATCTGAATGGCATGGCTTTTAATGGTTATTCCCTTTTCCCTTTCAAGGTCCATGCTATCCAACACCTGATCCTGCTGCTCGCGCTCCGACAGGGTGTGAGTTAGCTCGAGCAACCTGTCGGCCAGGGTACTTTTTCCATGGTCAATATGGGCTATGATGCAAAAGTTTCTTATTTTCTCCATGCACATTTACTGTTGAAGCGCAAAGGTATTCAAAAAAAATGGATATGCCTATGAGCCACCGCTATGATGGCAACAAATCAAAAAATACATTACCTAATGCTTCTCCAGCAAACCAACTTGCATGGTGGGATGCAATCAGGCCGATGGCTGCTGCTTCGTATCCCTTTTATCCGGCTGGTTTAGCAATTTCATGGCGAACTCCTTAACCCGGTTTAAATCATCGGGAGTATCAACGGCGAGCGTTTCCTGGTCGGTTTCCAGCACACGAATGGTAAATCCGTTCTCAATCCATCGCAGCTGTTCGAGCGATTCGGCCAACTCCAGCGACGATTGGGGCAAGCGGGTTATTTGCCTGAGGATATCGGGTCGGTAGGCGTAAAGCCCAATATGCTTAAAGAACCTATGGGCCAGCTGCCATTCGGCCTGAGCCTTCCCCCTGACGAAGGGGATAGCCGAACGGCTGAAGTATATGGCATTGCCCTCTGTGCTAACAACTACCTTAGGAGCGTTTGAATTAAAAATATCTTCATTACTACCAAAGGCCTTAACCAGCGTGGCAATTTGAACCGTTCTGTCGCTAAAGCACTCTGTAATTCTCTGCAGCTGCTCCGGTTGAATAAAAGGCTCGTCGCCCTGAACATTGACAACTACATCAAACGAAATATTTAGGCTATTCTGGAGTATTTCCATTGCTTCGGCACACCTGTCGGTCCCGCTGCGATGGTGTTCGGATGTTATAACCGATTGTCCGCCAAAACCCTGAACAACATTAACAATTCTTTGATCATCGGTAGCCACGTAACAATGGTCAAAAACACCTGATGCTCTTTCGTAAACCCATTGCACCATTGGCTTACCTGCAATAATTGCCAGAGGCTTACCCGGAAACCGGGTGGAGGCATACCTGGCAGGTATTAGTCCTAAAGTTTTCATTCACTCGGGAGTAAAATTTTACAGTAAAATAATGTAATGTTATCCGGCCGATTAAATTACCGCAACACATTTTAAATGTAGCTTTACCATTATGCTTACAATGGCCCTCGCCGGTTAACCAGCGAAAAGGTTCAACAAAAATAAGTAAAAACAAAGCACATACATACTGCAACAGCTCTTATGCTCAGAAACTCCTGTTGAAGCAGTCACATAATACAAGTAATACAAGTATAAATGTATACCTGAGTTTTAGCATTAAGTCAAAAGAATTGCTCTACCAAAACTGGCAGCATCGGAATAAAAACATTCAATGCGTGGCTATTCCGGAGTAACCTGGTAAGTAAGAAAAATAATCCGATATGCCGAATTATAGGGAATATAAGAACTCCTGTAAACTTTTAGAACATAGATGTATAGGCAATAAATGTTTCAGCCAAAAAGTTTATCATTCTAAAAAGTCTAAAAAATAGCTCGGGTTACTCCATTTTTTGCTAACTATGCGGCAAAATTCAGGCAAGATGTCCCATCAAAACGAGTCGGTTAAATCTATTCTGCTAGCCCTTTTGGCGAACCTGGGAATTGCAATTACCAAAACGATTGCGGCAGTAGTAACCAAATCGGGTGCGATGATGGCGGAATCCATTCACTCATTCGCCGATTGTGCCAACCAGGGGCTGCTATTCTGGGGTTTAAAGGCATCCAGAAAAAAACCCAATCCCGAACATCCTTTAGGATACGGAAAGGAAATATACTTCTGGTCGTTTATCGTTGCCCTGATACTGTTCAGCATGGGAGGACTCTTTTCGGTTTACGAGGGCATTCATAAGGTTAGCGCACACGAAGGGCTAAGGAATACCAATGTGGCTATAATCGTTCTCGTGGTAAGCATGGTTTTGGAATCAATCTCCCTATACGGTTGCTTAAAGCAAATACGTAAGGTTAGACATGGAGAATCGTTGTGGAAATGGTATAAAACTAGCCGCCAGAGCGAGCTGGTAGTTGTTCTAAGCGAAGATATTGCAGCCCTTCTAGGGCTTACCCTGGCGCTCGTTGCGGTAATACTATCTATTGCAACCGGCAACCCCATTTATGATGCAGCAGGTAGCATTGGTATAGGCATTTTGCTTGTGATAGTTTCCTGCTTTTTGGCAGTTAAGGTAAAAGGTTTACTGATTGGGCAAAGCGTGGATGACGAAACCAGCAATAAAATCAGGAAACTAATCGAATCAAGACCAGAGGTAGAAAAGATATTCAACCTGATCACCATTCAACTTGGACCGCAGGTAATGGTTGCTGTAAAAGCAAAAATGAAAACTACAGATAACATAAATCAGCTCATTAGCAATATTAATGCATGTGAAGAAGCGCTTAGGCAGGAAATCTCAACCATTCAATGGGTATTCTTTGAACCCGACTTAAAGGATTAACACTTGTGCTCACAAAAAAAGGTATGCGTTAGTTTCTATAACCGGGCTTGGTGGGGCTGAACAGCTGGTTAAATGGTAGTAAACGATGTGCGTAAAATCAACAGGGAACAAACCATCCGTGCCTAAGGGGACATCTCATACACTTAAAATTTTTCACATTTATTTGTAAATTTCAATTGGGCAGTATATTTTTGCAAGGCAATTCAACAGTAGAGAAGACTATTATTTGAAAGTCTTGCGGAA
>DCDD01000129.1 GCA_002316235.1 Bacteroidales bacterium UBA1064 | reverse complement strand
GGAGCCGGACAAGTTCCGCCGGTAGGCAGACAGGTTCTGAGCTTTCTTCTGTATATTTTAAAATTTTGAAGAGCCGGCGCACAAATAATTTTGTAGCTACTGAATAGCAGGAACAAATCTGTTGAGTGTAAGCTTAATCAGCATTACCCGTGTTCCTGTAAAAGTTTTTCTTTAGTCTGTGGTTAATTGAAAATTATCAAGTACGTTTGTAAGTTTTAACCCTACTAACTGAAAGAAACTACATGAGCGATGAGAAAATAAGGGTAGGAATTACCCAGGGCGACATTAACGGTATAGGCTACGAGGTGATAATTAAAACCTTTATGGACCCCCGGATGGTTGAACTCTGCACTCCGGTTGTTTACGGATCGCCTAAGGTTGCAGCCTACCACCGGAAAGCGTTGAATGTTGAAAATTTCAGCTTTAACCACATTCGTGATGCGGCTGAGGCCAATCCGAAAAGGGTAAACATCATTAACTGCATGGATGACGAGGTGAGGGTTGAGCTTGGAAAATCAACCGAGGAAGGAGGTAAGGGCTCGCTGCTTGCATTGGAGGCTGCCATGCCCGATTTGAAGGCCGGTAAAATTGATGTGCTGATTACCGCACCCATTAACAAGGCCAATATTCAAAGTGCAAAATTCAGCTTCCCGGGACACACCGAGTATCTGGCAAGCTCGTTTAATGCCAAGGAATTCCTTATGCTTATGGTTGGCGATTTAATGAGGGTAGGCGTGGTAACCGGCCACGTGCCTCTTTCGAAAGTCTCGTCGTTAATTACCCGTGATACGGTACTGGGAAAAATTCGTTTGCTAAACCAAACGCTGGTGAGGGATTTTGCCATCCGCAGGCCACGTATAGCAGTGTTGGGGCTTAATCCCCATGCAGGTGATGCCGGATTGCTCGGAGGTGAGGAGGAATCGGCAATTATACCTGCCATAAAGCAGGCTGCTGATGAGGGAATTGCAGCGTTAGGCCCATACCCAGCCGATGGCCTGTTTGGTTCCGATGGTTTTACTCGGTTTGACGCTATTCTGGCCATGTACCACGACCAGGGACTTACCCCATTCAAGGCAATTTGCTTCGACAGCGGGGTAAACTACACGGCCGGCCTACCGGTTATCCGAACTTCACCCGATCATGGAACAGCCTACGATTTGGCCGGGCAAAACTTGGCTAACCCCAACTCGTTTAGAAATGCCCTATACCTGGCCATAGACATATTCAACAACCGTAAACTGCATGACCAGCTCACTACCAACCCTTTGAGCGTTTCTAGCTCGGAAAATGGTTAGTTTAGCAATGGGTTGAGGTGTGCTTGCCACCAAATCCTTATATCAGCTCTACCTGAAAGTAGTGGCTCATAACGCCAAACAAATCAGCCTAATAGCCCATACTTAATTCAAACCAACGTAAAGGAAATGTACGACTATATTGTAGGCAAGCTGGCCGAACTTACGCCCACCCACGCTGTGGTCGAAGTTGGAGGGTTAGGATACCATGTAAACATTTCGCTGCAGACATACTCGGCCATCAACGGTATGAATGAGGTAAAGCTCTACCTTCATCAGGTGATAAGGGAGGATGCCCATTTGCTTTACGGCTTTTTCGAAGCAAAGGAGCGGGAAATTTTCAGGCTGCTTATCAGCGTTTCAGGTGTAGGAGCGAGCACAGCTCGTTTAATTCTTTCGTCGCTTAACGCCGATGAGCTTCAGGCGGCCATTCTTACCGAAAATGTTAACCTGATAAAGCAGGTTAAGGGCATTGGCCTGAAAACAGCCCAGCGCATTGTGGTGGACCTAAAGGATAAAGTGGTGGGCGATGACTTTGCCTCCAAACAAATTATGCCTGCAGCACACAATACTTCGAGGGATGAAGCGTTATCTGCATTGGTTATGCTTGGTTTTTCCAAGTCTGCCACCGAAAAGGTGCTCGATCAAATTATCAGGGAAGGCGGGGAGTTGACTGTCGAGGGGCTGATTAAATCGGCATTAAAGCGCTTGTAGAACTTTATCACTGGAGAGGCATTGACTTTGGCACGCGTTAAAATAGGTTCCTTGCTGTTGTTTGTATTTTCATGCTTTCTGCTGTTCACCCCGCGTGTATCCATCGGTGGGCAAGTGTATGAGCAAACGGTTAACCTGCAGGATACCACCAGGCTACCCTACCCAATAAAATCTGAAAATTTTTTAACACCGGCAACGGTGCGTTCACCCCTGTTTCTAAACCAGCCATCGAATGTTACCGAGGTGGTGGAGTACGATCCCACCACAAAGAAATATACTGTTTACCAGCGAGTTGGCGGGTATAACGTAGGTTTGCCTCGTGTGATGAGCGACGAGGAGTACCAGAACTACCGGGTGGAGCAGTCCATGCGGGAGTTCTGGCGGCAAAAGCAAACCGGCGAAACAGTTGGAAAGGGCGATGGCATTCTGCCACGCATTCAGGTGGGTGGCGAGTCGTTTGATAGGATATTTGGGAGCAATGTTATTGAGATTATCCCCCAGGGTAATGCTGAGCTGGTTTTTGGCATATCCTCCTCTAAAACCGAAAACCCTGCACTACCGGTTGACCAGCGAAAAAATACCACCTTCGATTTTCAGTCGAAGATCCAGATGAACGTGGCCGGAAAAATTGGCGAGAAATTGAAGATGGAGGTGAACTACAACACCGAGGCAACTTTCGATTTCGAGAATAACGTGAAGGTGGAGTACAACGGTTTTGAGGACGAAATTATCCAGCGGATTGAGGCTGGAAACGTATCACTTCCCCTGCCGGGCACCCTAATTACCGGAAGCCAAAGCCTTTTTGGCTTTAAAACCGAGATGAAGTTCGGGAAGCTTTACGTTACCAGTGTGGTGTCGAAGCAGAATGGTCAAACCCAGGTAGTTGAGGTTAAGGGTGGCGCTCAGGTGCGTGACTTCCAGATTCGGGCCGATGAGTACGACGCCAACCGGCATTTTTTCCTGTCGCACTACTTTCGTGAGAACTATAACAGGGCGCTGGCCAACCTACCGGTGATTAACTCGGGCATCAACATCACCAAAATTGAAGTTTGGGTAACCAACAAGCAGGCCAACTTTGAGAACTCCCGAAATCTGGTGGCATTTGCCGACCTGGGTGAGGCCGATCCGAATATTTTTGCCAGCTCTATTTTTCACCAAACCGTTCCCGGCCCGGCCGATAACAGCCGGAACACCCTCTACGAGTTGATGACCACAACATACTCCGGCATTCGCGATATAGCCGAGGTGAACTCCACCCTTTTGCCCCTTGAGGGAAGTGGGTTTAGCGGGGGTCGTGATTACGAAAAGATTGAAAATGCACGCCGGCTTTCTTCCAACGAGTTTACCTTTAACCCTGTTTTAGGCTACATTTCGCTGAACTCTCCGCTATATAACGACGAAATGCTGGCTGTTGCCTTTGAGTACACCCAGGATGGAAAAACCTACAGGGTTGGTGAGCTTTCAACCGATGGGATTGCTGCACCCCAAGCACTTGTTGTGAAACTGCTTAAGGGTACCAACCTAAGCCCTTCCCTGCCAACATGGAAGCTGATGATGAAGAATATATACTCCATGAACGCTTTCCAGGTTAGCAAGAATGAGTTTAGGCTCGATGTACTCTACGAGAACGATAAAACAGGAACACCTTTAAGCTACATTGGCGAGGATGCTATTGCCAACATCCCGCTTATTCGCGTGTTAAACCTCGATAACCTCAACAACCAGCTTGATGCTATACCCGATGGTGTGTTCGATTTTATTGAGGGGGTAACCATTAACCCGGCAGGGGGAAAGATAATTTTTCCGGTACTTGAACCATTTGGCCGCGATTTGAAGACTAAATTTACCAATCCGGCGATTGCCGATAAGTATGTTTTTCAGGAACTATACGACTCCACCCTTACCAGGGCGAGGCAGATGGCCGAAAAAAACAAGTTTATTCTTAGCGGCTCCTACCAGTCGGCAGGTGGATCGGAGATATACCTTAACGCTCCAAACATTCCTAAGGGTTCAGTGGTGGTTACGGCCGGGGGTGCTAAGCTTCAGGAAGATGTTCAGTATATTGTTGACTACAATCTTGGCTCGGTGCGCATTTTAGACCAGGCGCTGCTTGAATCGGGTACTCCCATTAGAATTTCGGTGGAAAGCAACGCCTTGTTCAGCCTTCAAACTAAAACACTAATTGGCAGCCACTTTGACTATAGGTTCTCCGACAACTTCAACGTGGGCGCCACCATTATGAACCTTACCGAGCGCCCGCTTACCCAAAAGGTGAGTTTTGGAAACGAGGCTATCTCAAATACCATCTGGGGGTTGAATACCTCCTACCAAACCGACTCTCGGCTGCTTACCCGCATGGTTGATTTTTTACCATTTATTCAGACCAAGGAGAAGTCAACTGTAACCTTCGACGCCGAGTTTGCGCATCTTATTCCCGGGCACTCAAGGGCTATAGGCAAAGCCGGAACAGTTTACCTTGACGATTTTGAGGGGAGCAGCACTAAGCTCGACCAGCACTACTGGACCGAGTGGAAGCTTGCCTCCACACCCCAGGGCCAACCTGCCTTATTCCCTGAGGCCTCTTATAGCAACGACCTGCGCAACGGCATGAATAGAGCGATGCTGGCATGGTACTTCATCGACCCGCTTTTTTTGCGGAATACATCCCTTACCCCATCCTACATCCGCAACAACAAGGAGCTGCAGGGATCGCATTTTGTTCGGGAAATTTTCGAACGTGAGCTGTTCCCCAACCGGAACACACCGCAGGGGCAGCCCACCAACATATCGGTGCTGAACCTGTCCTTTTACCCTGATGAGCGCGGTCCATACAACTACGATGATATTAATGTTGACCCTGATGGACGACTGCTTAACCCACAGAACCGCTGGGGTGGTGTTATGCGGAGCATTGGAACTACCGACTTTGAAACAGCCAACATAGAGTACATCGAGTTTTGGCTGATGGATCCCTTTGTTTACGACTCCACCATGAGCGGAGGCGATTTTTACATCAACCTTGGCAATGTTTCGGAGGATATACTTCGCGACGGTCGCAAGTCGTTTGAGAATGGCATGCCCACCACCCAGGCCATGGAGAAGGTTGACACTACTGTTTGGGGTAGAGTGCCCCGCAAGCAGTACCTTCCTGTAGGATTCGACAATGACCCCGCCAACCGTAAGTACCAGGATATAGGGCTTGATGGCCTTTCAGGCGAAGACCTCGACGGCGACGGCATTCCCGATGAACAATCATTTTTCCAGAACTACCTTACCCAGCTGCGCTTCAGGGTATCCAACGAGGAGGTTATGGCAAAATCCGATGCCGACCCGTCCAACGATAATTTCATCCATTTCCTGAACAACCAGTACGACCAGAGCAAAGCTACCATCCTCGACAGGTATAAGTATTTCAACAACACCGAGGGCAACTCACCTGTTGCAACCGGAACCACATCCCAGCAGGCCTACTCCACGCCCGATGTTGAGAACCTTAGCGAGGGCGACATCACCATGAGCGAAAGCGAGGCATACTACCAGTACAGGATATCCCTTCGACCTGCCGACATGGAGGTGGGCAGAAACTACATTACCAACGTGATATCCGGAGAGAAGGATAAGCTTAGAAACGTTCCGGTGAAGTGGTACCAGTTTAAAATTCCCATTACGGAGTATGAGCGGGTGGTCGGCCCAATTGACGATTTTAAGTCCATCCGCTTCATGAGAATGTTCCTGCGGGGCTTTCAGGACACCATGATCCTGAGATTTGCCACCCTTGAACTCGTGAAAAGCGAGTGGCGTAAGTATAACTACTCGCTTATTCAGGGGCAGGAGGGTATTCCTTCGGGCGATTTACCCACCACGGGGTTTGCCATCTCTTCGGTCAACATTGAGGAGAACGACAAACGCACGCCGGTTAACTACGTGCTGCCCCCGGGCGTTGACAGGGTTATTGACCCCAGCCAGCCTCAGCTCACCGAGCTCAACGAGCAGGCCATGGAGTACAGGGTGATTGACCTGGCCGATGGCGATGCCAGAGCGGCTTTCAAAAATGTCAATATAGATATCCGGCAGTACAAAAAACTTAAAATGGACGTGCACGCCGAGATGGTTGAGGGTTATCCGTTGTCAAATGGCGATGTTTCGGCATTTATCCGAATAGGAACCGATTATACCGACAACTACTACGAGTACGAAATTCCCTTGTCCCTGACACCCTACGGCTACTACTTTAACAGCCGGGAGTCGGATAGGGAAATGGTTTGGCCTCGTGAGAATCTAATCAATATTGATCTGGAAAAGCTGGTGGAGGTTAAGGTGGCCCGTAACGATGCCATGCGAACCCCAGGCTCAATGGTAACCCAACGAACCCTCTACACGGTTGATGATGGTGATGCCCAGATGAAGGTGGTGGGAAATCCCAACCTCAGCAACGTTAAGGTGATTATGATAGGTATTAGAAACCCGGCTAGCGGAAAGGGTCCAACCGATGACGGAATGCCTAAATCAGTGGTGGCCTGGTTCAACGAGTTTCGACTTACCAACTTTAACGATCAGGGGGGATGGGCCGCTAATGCCCGAGTTTCGGCCAAGCTGGCCGATTTAGGGATGATAAATGTGGCCGGTTCAACCGTTACTCCCGGATTTGGCTCTATCGAGAAAAAGGTTAACGAGCGCAGCAAGGAAACTATTTACCAGTACGATATCAACTCCACCCTGGAGCTGGGTAAATTTTTCCCCGAAAAGTTAAACGTAAGAATACCCATGTTCCTGGGGTTCAGCGAGTCCATATCCAATCCCCAGTATAACCCCCTTGACCCCGATGTAACCCTTAGCAGCTCCCTGAATTCCTACAACCCTTCGGAAAGAGATTCCGTAAAGCGGATTGTGCAGGATTACTCCCGACATCGAAGCATCAACTTTACAAATGTTAAAATTGACAAGACTACTGAAAAACCTCATTTTTGGAACATTTCCAACTTCTCCGTGAGCTACTCCTACAGCGAGCTGTTCTCAAGGAATATCCGCACCGATCATAAGATTCAACGGGATATTAGAGGCGCCCTAACCTACAACTTCAACAAGCAGCCAAAGTACATTGTGCCCTTTAAAAACGTGAAGTGGTTGAACTCAAAATATTTCAGGTTGATTAAGGACTTCAACTTTAACCTTACCCCAGCTCAGCTCTCCTTCCGAACCGATTTGGATCGAAGTTACTTTGAACAGCAGTTTCGCAACGTAAGCAACCCCAGCGCCGTGTTGCTTCCAACCTACTCCAAGGACTTTCTGTGGAATCGCAACTATGCTCTGAACTGGGACATTACCCAATCGTTGAAATTTGATTTTACTGCCAGCAACGTAGCCCGTATTGATGAACCCGAGGGCATGGTTGATCGAAACCGCGACCCTAAAGGATACGAGCACTGGCGCGACTCGGTGTGGCAGAACATTAAGAATTTTGGCCGTAATACCATGTATAACCACCAGTTTAACCTTTCCTACTCGCTTCCACTAAGTAAGATCCCATTTCTTGACTGGACTAATGCCTCAGCACGCTACACTGGAATTTACCGGTGGCAGGCAGGCCCCATTATGGCCGATACATCGCGATTCGACCCAGGTAATACCGTTCAAAACTCCAACACCATCCAGCTTAACGGTCAAATCAACATTAATACTCTTTTCAACAAGGTTGGCTACCTTAAGCGAATTAACCAGGAGTTTGATAGTAGGGGGCGAGGGGCAGCACCTAAAACCAAAACCGTTAAGTACGAGGAAGGCGGGGTGAACATTAGAGCGAAGTACGCAAAAAACATCAACCATAAGCTCAAAACCGATAAGGTAACTGTAAGGGTGTACGACGAGAAGGGCAACGAGGTAAAGGTTAAATCGGAGGTCAAAAGTGATACACGTGTTGCCATCAGGGCAGATGCCGATTACAGCAACTGCAGGGTGGTGGTTGAAGGCAAGGTGCCCGATAGGCCCAATCCGCTGAAGTTTGCGTGGGAGGGCACACTTCGCTTGATGATGAGCGTTAAAAGCCTTTCGCTTTCCTATTCCGAAACCAACGGAACGCTTCTGCCTGGTTACAAACCCGGTACACGGTACTTAGGAATTGACAGCTACAACGGCTTTACGGCTCCCGGATGGGAGTTCATTGCCGGTTGGCAGGATCCGGAAATTGCATGGAAAGCAGCTACCAACGGCTGGCTCACACACGATACCACCTTTAATACGCCGGTGGTGTTTACCCACAACGAAAATTTGAACTTCCGCAGCAGCATTGAGCCTGTGCCCGGTTTTCGAATTGAGCTAACGGCCAACCGAACCTACTCGCGCAACCATAACGAAACCTACCGGGCAAATGCACTAGGGTCGTATAGCTCGCTTAGCCCGCTGACAACCGGTAATTTCAGCATCAGCGTACTAACGCTTGGAACTACCTTTGAGGGAAAGAACCGCGATGCAAAATCCAGGGCTTTTGAGAGGATGAAGAGCAACCGGCTGGTAATTGCCGAGAGGCTTCGCGATCAACGAGTGGCTAATCCCGGTCAGGGTTACGACCCGATGGCTCCACCAGACTCTTTGGGATTCCCGGTGGGTTACGGTCCTCTATCGCAGGATGTGCTCAGGGCTTCATTCCTGGCTGCCTATACCAATACCTCGCCGCAGAAGGTTACCCTTAGAGATTTTCCGGTTATTCCAATGCCCAACTGGCAGATTACCTACGATGGACTTGCTAAAATTCGACCATTTAAGAATCTTTTTAAAACCTTTACACTATCTCATGGCTACCGATCGGCCTATACTATTGGCGCCTTTACAACCAACCTGAACTATCTGCCCGAGGACGATGGTTTTAGCTACGTGCGCAACATAAATGGCGATTTTGTGCCAAAACGTGAAATTACCAACGTTTCCATAAACGAGCAATTTTCTCCATTGCTTGGGTTGGATATGGGCTGGCAGAACAACCTCACCACCCGACTTGAGTTTAAAACCAGCCGTTCGCTGGCAATGAGTTTTGCCAACAACCAGCTTACCGAAATTTACGGAAACGAGTATATTATCGGGGCAGGCTACAGGTTCGAGAATTTGCCCCTTGTGTTTCAGTCGGAGGATGGCGGTAAGAGCGCCGTTAAGAGCGACCTGCGGATTACTGTTGATCTCTCCATACGCGAAAACACAACCATTTTGCGCAAGCTGGTGGAGGATTACTCCGAAATTATTGCCGGACAACTCGTTAATACCATCAAAACCTCCGCCGACTACCGCATCAACGAGCAGGTTACGGTAAGGCTGTTTTTCGACCGAACCCTCAACGCCCCAAAAGTTTCCAGAACCTACCGCACAACCAATACCAGCTTCGGGTTTAGCGTTAGGTTTGAGCTGGTTAAGTAGATGGCTCCTGCTCCCTGCCACCCCTTTTGGCTGATGTGCTAAGGCAATAAACACCAAGGCCAACAATTACCCGGTGTGAACCAGTAATACTGCTCCGCATTAACTTTATTTTTCAGTATCTTTCGATTTCAATTGCAAAAATGCTTACTTTTGAAAATATTTTACCAACTAAAATATTAACTACTAAAAAATTATAGCAATGAACATTCCATCAAATCTTAAGTACACCAAGGACCACGAATGGCTAAAAGTGGAAGGTAACGGCGAGGCAACTGTTGGGATAACCGACTTCGCCCAGTCGCAACTTGGCGATATCGTATTCATTGAGGTTGAAACCGTTGGCGAAACCCTCGGGCATGAGGAGGTTTTTGGGACTGTTGAGGCTGTTAAAACCGTATCGGATATGTTTATGCCTGTTAGTGGTGAGGTGCTGGAGGTGAACCCTAAAATTACAGACCAACCCGACGTTGTCAACAAGGATCCTTACGGGGAGGGCTGGATTGTCAAAATCAAAATGACAAACCCTGCTGAGGTGAACAACCTGCTAACCGCCGAGCAGTATAAGGGTGTGGTAAGCGAGTAATTGCCGAAGCTGGTGAATTTCCTGCGCCACCTGTTGGGGTTTTAGACAACCCTGTTAGATGAGTAACCCCGGATTTCCGGGGTTTTTTATTTTGAAGGCTACTCCTTAGCCAGTGCGTTCCAACCCTGAGCAGTCAGCCTTATTTCATCGCCTGCGGGTGAAATCAGGTTTGCCCCCGATGATTCAGCGGTGATATGACCAATGGTTGCGATTCCATCTATTTTAGAAACGTTTTGGAACTCCTCCAGCGGAATGGTGAAGAGTAGCTCGTAGTCCTCGCCTCCGTTCAGCGCAGCAACCAGCGGCTCAATGCCAAATTCTTCAGCCATTTGTGCTGTTTGGCTATCAATAGGAATTTTATCGGCGTAAATTTTGCAGCCCACTCCTGAGTTCTTGCAGATGTGCAGTAAATCCGACGATAGCCCATCGGAAATGTCAATCATGGCGGTTGGCTTAATCTTATTGTCCCTAAGTTTCTGGAGGGTATCCTTACGAACTTCGGGTTTGAGCATTCGCTCAAGGATGTAGCTGTTGCCCTCCAGCTTGGGTTTCGCCCCGGGGCTTGATTCAAACACACGCTTTTCGCGTTCAAGCAGCTGTAAGCCCATGTAGGCTGCCCCTAGATTACCCGTTACACAAATCAAGTCGTTAGCCTTTGCGCCTCTGCGGTAGGTTATGTCGGTTTTGGAGACTTCGCCAAGGGCGGTAATGCTAATGGTAAGCCCTGTCATGGACGATGAGGTATCGCCTCCCACCATGTCAACCCCATACCTTTCGCAAGCCATCTTCACCCCTGCATAGAGCTCTTCCAAATCCTCCACGCCAAATCTTTTCGATACGCCAATTGAAACGGTAATTTGGGTAGGTGTGGCATTCATGGCGTACACATCGCTTAGGTTCACCACAACAGCCTTGTAGCCTAAATGCTTAAGCGGAAAGTAGGTTAGGTCGAAGTGTATTCCTTCCAGCAGTAGGTCGGTGGTTATAACCATGTATTTAGAACCAACGTCAACCACAGCCGCATCGTCTCCCACTCCCATGATGGTGGTTTCGTGAAGCTTGCCAAATGACCCCGTTAGCCTGTCAATAAGCCTGAATTCGCCTAATTTGTAAAGCTCTGTTTTCCTTTCTTGATTGCTCATACCACCAATTTTTGGCAAAGCTACACGAAATTTAAAAATTATTTCCCCTTCTTAACCTTTCTTTTTGGTAGCTTTGAGGCTGTTTTAACACGCCCATCATTTCTCCTGTAGCAGTTCTTTCAAAGGAGTTGGGTTGCAGAATTTTCGCCTACTGGTTGTTTAGAATTTTGTATATTATGTTGAAAAGAGCATTTTTTTCAGTAATTCTGGCATTACTAGCCATTTTTTTTGTTGATTATTTTGTGGGGATATCACCCATAAGGACGAGTAAAAATTCTGAGGAATATTCTAAAGATACGCTTTTGGCCAAGCCCATCTTAAAATATGGAATTCCTGTTGATTCATTCTACATTGAAAAAGGTTCGTTGCGGTATGGGCAAACCATTGGGAATCTTTTGCTCGATTTGAATGTAGATCCCGAAGTTGTAAACAGCTTGACTTTGGTAAGCGCCGATAGTTTTGATCCCCATAAGTTTAAGGCAGGCAATCATTACGAAGTTTTCAGAACCCGCGATACGCTTGCTGCGGTTAGATACCTGGTTTATGAAGACTCACCCGTTGATTTTGTTATTTTTGACATTTCCGACACGCTGGCGATATACCCTTTCAAAAAGGAAGTTACCACCGTTAGGAGGGTTGACGAGTCTGCGATTACCTCCTCGTTGTGGGAGACCATGAAGCAGAAAAACATCAACCCCATGCTGGCACTGGAGCTTTCGGATGTTTTTGCATGGACTGTTGATTTCTTTGGACTCTACCCCGAGGATAAGTTTAAGGTGATTTACGATGAGCTTTATGTTGACAGCCTGCCGGTTGGCCTGGGAACCATTCATGCTGCATGGTTCGAGCATCGGGGTGAAAAGTTTTATGCCTTCAGGTATGAACAGGATTCCGTTGCCAGCTACTGGGACGAAAAGGGAAATTCTCTTCGCAAATCATTCCTGAAAGCACCCTTGCGCTTTTCCAGAATATCGAGCCGCTTCAGCGGTCGGCGCTTTCACCCTGTTCTGAGAATTTACCGTCCACATAGTGGGGTTGACTATGCCGCACCTGCCGGAACACCTGTTATGGCTATCGGCGACGGGGTTGTAATAGACAAGGGTTACAACGAATCGGCCGGTAACTACATCAAAATCAGGCACAATAGCGTTTACACCACAGGCTATAATCACCTTTCCAGATTTGGCAAGGGTATAGCCGAGGGTGTTCGGGTAAAACAGGGTGATATCATAGGATATGTAGGAAGCACAGGCTACGCCACCGGTCCACATCTCGATCTTCGTTTCTGGATGAATGGTAAACCTGTTGATCCGCTGAAGGTTAAATCACCGCCGGTGGAGCCCATTCGTCCAGAAAACTTGGAAAAGTTCAGGCAGGCCATTACACCTATAATTTACCAGCTCGACAGCATAACCCCTGCTGGGGACAGCCTACGGGCATCAAGGTAAAATTTAACATGATCCTGATTTTGGAGTAGGCAGGTTGCCAATTTTGAACATGCGAATTTTGCTTAACTTTGCTTTTAAACCTATCTTCATCTTGCAGCATGCTTTTAGTAGATTCGCATTCACACATTTTTGCCGAGGATTTCGACTACGATAGGGAGGTTGTGCTCGACAGGGCTGCACAGGCCGGGGTGAAGTACCATGTGCTACCCAATATTGACTCTACTTCTGTACCGCGACTTTTAGAAACTGCGGATAGGTATTCCCAGTGTTTTCCTTTGATGGGTTTACATCCCACCTCGGTCAACCGTAACTTTTCAAAAGAACTTGAGGTAGTTGGCTCATATCTTAGTATTCGAAAGTTTTGGGGAATTGGCGAAATTGGCATTGACCTTTACTGGGACAAAACCTTTGTTGAGGAGCAAAAGGTTGCCTTTCGACACCAGGTCCAGCTGGCAAAGAAGCTGGGATTGCCCGTAGCTATCCATGCCAGGAATTCGTTTCAGGAAATTTTTAGCATTCTCGATGAGGAGGCCGATTCCACGCTTTCGGGGGTATTTCACAGCTTCACCGGTACGCTTGAGGACTACAGGCATATACTGGACTACCAAACCTTCATGGTGGGAATCGGCGGAGTGGTAACCTTCAAGAATGGCGGGGTTGATAGGGTGCTACCCCATATAAATATTGAAAAGATAGTTCTGGAAACCGATTCCCCATACCTTTCACCCGCACCAGCTAGGGGCAAGCGAAACGAGAGTTTCAACCTCACCTTCATCGCGCAGCGGGTTGCCGGTATCCTGGAAATGCCGGTGCATGAGGTTGCCTCGCTAACATCGGCTAACGCCATAAAACTGTTTAATTTGCCTATAAATAATGAAGAATCGTAGCAGTCTTTCCATCCTGATCATTTACACCGGCGGCACCATTGGAATGAAGGAGAACCCTCATACGGGAGCCCTTTCGCCATTTAACTTCGATAATATCGAGGAGGAGGTGCCTGAGCTGCAGAAGTTTGGCTTCAACCTACAAACCATCTCCTTTGATCCACCTATCGATTCTTCCGATATTACACCCGATTTTTGGGTTAAGCTTGCCGAACTTATAAGCAGCAACTACGAAAAGTATGATGGCTTTGTTATTCTTCATGGAACCGATACCATGTCGTTTACCGCATCAGCATTAAGCTTCATGCTTGAAGGGCTTGCCAAGCCGGTTGTTCTTACCGGTTCTCAACTCCCAATAGGAATGCTCCGGACAGACGGAAAGGAAAACCTCATCAGCGCTATTGAAATTGCTGCAGCTAAGCGTGACGGGCTGCCTGTTGTACCGGAAGTTACCATTTTTTTTGAGAATAACCTGTACAGGGGCAATCGAACCACCAAGCACAACTCCGAGCACTTCAACGCCTTCCGTTCCGATAACTACCCCTTGCTCGCCGAGGCGGGCATTACCATCAAATACAACTATCCTTTCATACACTATCCCCGGGCAAATTCTTCGCTTGTGGTGCACACCAGCATGGACAGCTCCATAGGGGTTATTAAGCTCTTTCCCGGTATTACTCCTCAAGTGGTTGCCTCTGCTTTAAGCGCACCAGGGGTTAAGGCGGTAATTCTCGAAACCTACGGATCGGGAAATGCGCTTAGCCAGCAATGGTTTATTGAAATGATATCTAAGGCTGTTGCGAATGGCCTAACTATTCTCAATGTTACCCAGTGTAAGGCAGGAAGTGTTAATATGAACAAATACGAGAATGGATTAATCCTTAAAAATGCAGGCGTTGCAAGCGGCTTCGATATTACCTTTGAGGCAGCAGTAGCCAAGTTAATGTACCTTTTAGGAAAGGGATTTGTAGGGAGTGCCTTGGCTTTGGAATTTGCCAATCCAATTGCAGGCGAGATTACTCTTTACTAGCTATGTAGCTTTAGTAAATATTTTTGTATCTTGCGGCCGATTTTAAACGAGTTAGTTGAATTGGTTTTACCGGAGAGATGGCCGAGTGGTCTAAGGCGCACGCCTGGAGAGCGTGTTTACGCCAAAAGCGTAACGTGGGTTCGAATCCCACTTTCTCCGCAATTTTTTTTGGATATCCTCATCTTTTTTATAGAAACTTTTCGTGTTCTAGCTTCTGATATTCCATATCGATTTTAAGGTTCTTCAATTTTTTTTTAAGGATTCATAAAGATTATTTCGCTAAAATTCTCCTTTCCAATTTTGATTTAGCTTCAAGTTTTGTCAGTAAATTAATTCCCTGGTTGCTCTGCCTATACCATTATCCTTCCTAAGTTCAAATTTCCAGGGAATAACCTCGAATATTTCAATCACCTTCTGGGTAGCAATCCAATCAGCATATTTTGCAACTTGTAATCTCCGCTGTGGTGGAGCTGTTTACTATACAAACCGATTAGGCTAGCAAGCCTCACAATAGCAATTCTTGTTAATCAACTTTAACATCATAATAGCTTATAGCTAATAGTTTTGTTAATAATTCCGACTAATTTTGTTTAAAATACTAATCTAAACTATCATGAAAAGACGATACTTACTGCCTATTTGGTTAATTCTGTTCATATTTCCGTCTCTTATTTCTGCCCAGAATCAGAAAGGGGCGAAATACGTATTTTTGTTTATTGGCGATGGAATGGGCATTCAGCAAGTTAATGCTGCCCAGGTATATGCCGACAGCGTGCTACACGATACGCTGGGGGTTACCTTCATGCAATTCCCTGTCACAACCCTTGCAACAACCTATGCTGCCAACCGATACGTAACCTGCTCCGCAGCAGCCGGAACTGCCCTATCAACGGGGTATAAAACATCTATCGGGACGTTAGGGCTGAATGCAAACCATACCGACACCCTTTATAGCATTGCAACCAGGTTCAGGGATAACGGTCGTAAGGTTGCTATTCTTACCAGTGTTAGCATAGATCACGCCACACCTGCTGCCTTTTATGCACATGCAGGCTCCCGAAGCAGCTACTACCAAATTGCCTTGGATTTGCTCAAAAGCGGGTATAACTTTTATGGCTCCGGTGGTTTCCTTGAACCAAATGGTTCCAAAAACCAAGGGAGCACTGTTGCTTCTATTTATGAGTTGGGAACTAGGGCGGGCTATGGCTTTACCTCTTCTTTTACCGGTGTAGATTCCCTTAAAATGCTGGGCGTAAAATCAATTGTTTACTCAACGCCAAATGCCGCACCGGAGCAAACCCTTCAGTACGAGATAGATCGTAAAACCTCGGACATTTCACTGGCTGACCTTACCCGCAAGGCAATTGAAGTGGTTGATAACCCTAAGGGCTTTTTTATGATGGTAGAGGGTGGTAAAATTGACTGGGCTTGCCACGACAACGATGCTGCTACCGCAATCCACGAGGTGCTTGCTCTATCCAGGGCAGTGAACGTGGCGTTGGATTTTTACAGCAAGCATCCTTCGGAAACCCTCATTATTGTTACTGCCGATCACGAAACAGGCGGAATGTCGTTAGGAAATAATGCCAATGGCTACGATTTGCACCTGACAGCGCTAAGCCTTCAAAAGGCATCGGCCGACAGGCTTCAAGCCGAACTTTACGATTTATGGAGTAAAAATCCTAAAGCTACCTTCGAGGATTACCTTGGCCTGCTGGAGGCCAGGATCGGGCTTTCAGAAAATGGTGCATTTGCGTTGACTGCTGATGAAAGGAACACCCTTGAAGCTGCCTATAAGCGCTTAGTCAACCTAAATGCAGGGGAATCAAAAAATGCGCAAAAAAACGCTGGATTACTTGCAGGTGATGCCATTTCTA
>DCDD01000067.1 GCA_002316235.1 Bacteroidales bacterium UBA1064 | reverse complement strand
AAATCGGTGATATCTGAAATTTCAAATTTATAAGCTTTTGCGTACGGCCATGTATTTTATTATTTAAGAACTTTTTCTAACTTGTTCACCAAAATTAAACTTTAATGCCATGATGGGAATTTTCAGCTCGTCCATTGGGAAAAAGTTGATAATGAGTATTACAGGGATTTTCCTGATGATATTCCTGCTTGTTCACCTCTCCGTAAACCTGACGCTACTTGTAGGAGACGGAGAAACATTTAACCATGCTGCCCACTTTATGGGCACCAACCCTTTAGTCAAAATTATCGAGCCAATTCTGGCCGCAGGTTTTATTCTCCACATCTTCTTTGCTACTTACATAACATTAAAGAACAGGGGCACCCGTCCGGTTGGTTATACCCAAACTTCAAGGAATGGAGTTTCCACATGGCCATCAAAAAATATGTACATTTTGGGTGGGTTGATTTTATTATTCTTGGTTATTCACCTTTCCAACTTTTTCTGGAAGATGCGATATGGCGAAATGCCCACAATTACCTATAACGGTCTGGTAATGGATGATGCTTACTCCCTTGTGGCCGATCTTTTTATAAAATACTGGTGGTACGACTTGCTTTACTTAGCGGCAGCAGTACTCCTAGGGTTGCACCTTAGCCACGGTTTTTGGGCTGCTTTCCAAACCGTAGGCTGGAATGGAACTAAATGGCTTAAGCGGTTAGAGGTGATTGCCTATATCTATGCGGTTATAATCGGTATAGGTTTTAGCGTAATTCCTCTCTACTTCTTAATTTTCAAGTAATCACAGCTAACATATACTATATATGACTAAGCTCGATGCAAAAATACCTGAAGGTCCACTGGCCGATAAATGGACAAGTCATAAGGCGAAGTTACGCCTTGTGAACCCCGCAAACCGTAAGAAGATTGATATTATCGTTGTTGGAACTGGGTTGGCTGGCTCGTCGGCAGCCTCAACTCTGGGCGAGTTGGGCTACAACGTTAAAGTTTTCTGCTATCAGGATAGCCCACGTAGAGCACATTCCGTGGCTGCTCAGGGTGGTATAAATGCTGCAAAGAATTACAAGAACGATAACGATAGCGTTTATCGTCTTTTCTACGATATGATTAAGGGAGGCGATTTCCGTGCCCGCGAGGCCAATGTTTACCGTGCCGCAGAGGTTAGTAACCTGGTAATTGACCATTATACTGCGCTGGGAGTTCCGTTTGCAAGGGACTATGGTGGACATATAGATAATCGTTCATTTGGGGGCGTCCAGGTATCAAGAACATTCTACGCCAAAGGGCAAAGTGGTCAACAATGTTTGATTGGCGCTTACTCTGACCTATCGCGGCAGATTAGCATGGGCACAGTTACAATGTATCCTCGCCGCGAGATGATGGATTTGGTTTTAGTTGATGGCAAGGCGCGAGGTATTGTTGTTCGCAATCTTATCACCGGCGAAATTGAGCGCCATTCCGCTCATGCCGTTGTTTTGGCCACCGGTGGATATGGCACAATCTACTACCTATCAACATTAGCGCTAAATTCAAATGGTTCTGCCGCTTGGAAAGCTTACAAAAAGGGTGCGTATTTTGCTAACCCCAGTTTTGTTCAAATTCATCCAACCAGCATTCCTGTGCTGAACGACTACCAGTGCAAGCTAACGTTAATGTCGGAATCGCTCCGCAACGATGGTAGAGTTTGGGTTCCGAAGCAAAAAGGCGACACCCGCAAACCTAACGATATTCCTGAGGAAGATAGGGATTACTACCTGGAACGTCGGTATCCGGCTTTTGGCAATCTGGTTCCTAGGGATGTAGCTTCGCGTGCCGCAAAGGAGCGCTGCGATGCGGGGTATGGTGTTGGTCCTACCGGTTTGTCTGTTTACCTTGATTTTCGTGATGCCATTAGCAGGAAAGGGAAGAATTACATCGAGGATAACTATGGTAACCTCTTCGAAATGTATGAAAAAATTTCAGGAGAGTCGCCATACTCTGTTCCCATGCGAATTTACCCGGCAGGCCACTACACCATGGGGGGGCTTTGGGTTGATTATAACCTGATGACAACCGTGCCCGGCTTGTTCGCCATTGGCGAATCCAACTTTTCCGATCACGGAGCAAACCGCCTCGGTGCAAGTTCCTTGATGCAGACCTCTGGCGACGGGTACTTTATTCTTCCTTATACCATTTCCGACTACCTTGCCGATGAAATTCGTACTCCCAAAATTTCAATTAACATTCCTGAGTTCGACGAGGCGGAAAATACTGTTCGTGAACGCATTAACAAGCTGCTTGGTATAAATGGAACCGAAACATCCACTTCGTTCCATAAGCGCCTGGGTAAGATTATGTGGGACTACTGTGGAATGGTTCGTAATGAGGAGGGTTTAAAAAAAGCCTTAGCATTAATTGATGAGCTAAAAGATGAATTTTGGCATAACCTTAAACTACCTGATTCTTCCAATGAGGTCAACCACGAACTTGAAAAGGCATGTAGGGTGGCCGATTTTCTGGAGTTGTCAAAACTGCTAGTTTACGATGCGCTTAACCGTAGGGAAAGTTGTGGTGCACACTTCAGGGAGGAAAGTCAAACCGAAACGGGCGAGGCCTTGCGCGATGATGAGCATTTTTCGTATGTCGCTGCTTGGGAGTTCGCGGGCGACAGTAAAGAGCCAATTCTCCACAAGGAGGAGTTGAAATTCGAGTACGTTAAACTTCAGGAACGAAGCTATAAGTAGTAAATATTTACGTTGTTTTAACTATTAAGACAAATGAATATCAAACTTAAAATATGGAGGCAAAAAAATGCCCAAAGCAAGGGAGGTTTTGAAACGTACCTGCTTGACGGTGTTTCTCCTGAAATGTCATTTTTGGAGATGTTAGACTACTTGAATAGCCGCTTAATTATAGAGGGTAAAAGCCCTGTTGCATTCGATTTTGACTGTAGGGAGGGCATTTGTGGTTCTTGCGGAATATATATTAACGGAAGGCCCCACGGGAGTGACAGAAAAACCACAACTTGCGAGTTGCGTATGCGAAAATTCAAGGATGGTGAAACAATAACCCTTGAACCTTGGCGTGCAGGACCTTTTCCGGTTATCAAAGACCTGATGGTTGACAGGTCAGCATTCGACAAAATTATTCAGGCCGGCGGGTATATAACCGTTAACGCTGGTGCTGCGCCAGAGGCAAACAGCATACTAGTTCCCAAAAAGAACGCAGATACTGCTTTTGATACCGCCTCATGTATTGGATGCGGGGCTTGTGTTGCAGCCTGTAAGAATGCTTCAGCCATGCTGTTTGTTGCTGCTAAGATTACTCATTTAGCCCAGTTTCCTCAGGGTAGGATTGAGGCTCCTGAAAGGGTAAAGCGAATGGTTGCAAAAATGGAAGAGCTGGGCTTTGGCGGCTGCACAAATACTCGTGCATGTGAAGCAGAATGCCCCAAAGGAATCTCTATTACTGCCATTGCCAAGCTAAACAGGGATTACATTTCAGCCAAAATGAAAGATTGATTTTATTGGTATTTTGGGCTTATGGTAAACTATTAAGAAAAAATAGGTTGATGAAGTGCGATAAAAAATTACCTTTGCGCAGAATTTCAGTAATTATTAAGACAAATTATCAGGCTTTAAACTTTCATATTTGCGGGATTAGCTCAGCTGGTAGTCCGCCA